>DATFET010000145.1:0-25261 GCA_035250835.1 Anaerolineales bacterium | reverse complement strand
ATAGATTTCATATTTTGCACCGACATCGATACCGCGCGTCGGTTCATCCAGAATGAGGATTTCAGGCGTGACAAACAGCCATTTTGCCACAGAGACTTTTTGCTGGTTACCGCCGCTCAAATTTCCCACCTTTTGCTCAATCGAAGGAGTCTTGATATTCAGTGACCCCTTGTATTCCGTCGCGCGCTGGATTTCAAGATTGCTATCGACCACGCTGCGATGAGCAATCGCTTTCAAATTGGCCAGAGTGATGTTTTGTTTGATATCCTGGATCAGGATCAATCCATCACCCTTGCGATCTTCGGTCACATAGGCCAGACCCGCCGCGATCGCATCCTTCGGGTGATGAAAGCGGCGCGCTTTCCCTTTGACCACCAATTCCCCATTGATGCGGTAACCGTCCGGATTTCCGAACAGGCTCAAAGCCAATTCCGTGCGCCCCGAGCCCATTAATCCAGCAAGGCCAACGATCTCACCTTTCCTGACTTTGAGGTTCACCTTCCTGAGGATGTCCCTGTCCAGGATTGGATCGTAGGCATTCCAATTCCTGACCTCGAGAACCACTTCCCCACCGCCCTGCGGACAGATGATCAACACTTTGATACCCTTTGCGATCAAAGATTCGACGTTGGCTTTCTCGCGGACAGGATCACCCTGGCTGAAGAGTATTTCAACACTGACGTCCGCAGCTTTGAAAGCGTCCTGGAACCGTGCCTTATCCTGCATCCAGCGCGGTTCATCGGTGGTTGGTAGCACGATTCCCACAGCTACATTGCCCGTGGACTTGGACGATTCTGAAGCACCAGAAAATCCGCTAACATTGTAATAGCCAGAGTCAATAACAGTCATCTTTACATTACTCTTATCAATCGCAATAACCGCGGACTGAATGGCCGGAACATCGAGCGTACCATTGTTGTAGGTAACTTTAGCCTCGGGAAGTTCACCCTTGAGTAAAGCCAGCGTGGTATCGACTGCCGTCTGTACCAGGGCACGGACGTCCTTGAAGACAGTCATCGATTGATTGCCATCCAGGATATACTGAACCGAATCCTGTTCAGCATCCTGGCCCGTAATCACATAGCTATTGACCTCCTTATCCGCAGCAAAAACATCCGCAATTGCGCGAGCAGTGCCATCATTGGGAGCCAGGATAAACACATCGCCTTTGTCCTCCACAGTCGCCGAGGTCAGATTCGATTCAGCCAGGTTGCGGGCGATCTCGACATCCCAATTGGTTGTAATTTGACCCATGATCCTGGCGGTCTGGTCCCTGCTGAGGCTTTGTACCTCTTTGAGGGCAACAGCCTGACTGGAATTCTTGATTACAAAAGTACCATCGGCAATCCTGGGTTGCAAAACATCCCATGCGCCTTGAAAGAATGTGAATGAATTGGGATCAGTGGTTGCTCCAGCGTAAAGATAAAGCGGGTTTCCCTTGCCTGTGGCGTGATCGACCAGATATTTCGCCTGAAGCGCACCGACGGAAAGGCTGTCAAACGTCACAAAATAATCCACCGCTTTTGTATTTGTGATCAGCCGGTCATACGAAATGACCTTAACCCCGGCCGACTTCGCTGCTTCGACCGCGGCTGCCGCCGATTTGAAGGGATGGCGCTGTTTCTCCGGGTAGATATTATTGATTTCCCGCCCCACCATGTTCTTGATCAACACAAACTCCGACACCTCGCCTTTATGGGCATCCAGGGTACAGATGGTCTGACCATCACGAAGGACGGTCACTGTGTCGGCGATTTCAATCACTTCTCTCAATTTGTGTGAGATCATGATGCTTGTAACGCCATGTTCCTTTAAGCCGCGCAGCAGGTTGAGCAGGTTAGCGCTGTCATCCTCGTTCAGGGCAGCCGTCGGCTCATCCAGGATCAGCAGTTTTACGTCCTTGCTAAGCGCCTTGGCAATTTCAACCAGCTGCTGCCTGCCAACCCCCAGATTTTTAATTTTTTCATCCGGATTGACATTCAGCCTGACCATTCGGAGCATCTCGTTGGCTCTTTTGACAGTCTCGTTCCAATCCATTACGAAGCCCTTGCGGTTTTCGTTTCCCATAAAGATATTTTCGTAAACGGTCAGCTCCGGAAAAAGAGCCAGCTCCTGATAGATGATGGCAATGCCTGCCTTTTCGCTATCGCGAATACCGCGGAAATGTTGCTCCTGTCCATGGATCAGGATTTGTCCATCGTACTCCCCGTATGGATAGACACCGCTCAGCACCTTCATCAGGGTGGATTTTCCGGCTCCATTCTCACCCACCAGACAATGGATCTCCCCTTCCGCCACCTGGAAACTCACATTATTCAGCGCCTTCACACCGGGAAATTCTTTGGTGATGTTCTTCATTTCCAGTATGGGATGGCTCATAATCGAAACTCCTCGACAAAAAGAGACAGGGTGATTACCCCTTGAGCGAACCTGCCAGCAGGCCGCGCAGGAAGTAACGACCCAACAGGATGTACACAATCAGAGTGGGCAGCGCCGCAAGCAATGAACCAGCCATTTGGACATTCCAGGCAATGATCTGACTGCCCGCCATATTATTCAGCGCCACGGTAATCGGCCACTCAGTATTTCCGGTCAGTATAACTGCGAAGAGAAAGTCATTCCATGCCGAAGTAAACTGCCAGATCAGAACCACAACAAAGGCGGGGATGGAGATCGGCAGCAGGATGTAGCGGTAAATGCCAAGCATGCCTGCGCCATCCAGTTTGCCCGCCTCCAGTAATTCCTGTGGCATGCTGGCGTAGTAATTTCGGAACGTCAGGGTCGTAATGGGAATCCCATAAATGATATGCGCCATGCCAAGGCCTATCAATCCCGTGACCCCGATCGCATTCATAAACTGGACCAGAGGAATCAAAATGCTTTGATACGGGATGAACAAGCCAAAGAGTATGAAAGGATAAATGATATCCGAGCCCGGAAACTTCCACTTGGCAAAGATAAAACCGTTGATCGAGCCGATGAAGGAGGAAATAAAAGCGGCGGGGATCACCATGATGAAACTGTTCCACAAATATGGTGAGAGTTTTGAAAATGCCTCAATATAATTATCGAAGGCAATCCCCTGCGGGAGGTTCCACATCGTCTTCAGGTCGATCTCTTCGAAGCTTTTGAATCCGGTCGCCAGCATGACATAGAGCGGCAGGATATAAAAAATCGCCATCAGAATTAACGGAATGTACAGCCAGTTTTTTGAGAGGTTCAGGCTTTTCACGGCTGTGTCTCCGTCTTAAGTGTGTACCTCAAATATGGGATGATCAACACAGCCACACTGAGCAGCAGGATCATCCCGATAGCTGCTCCCCTTCCATAAAAGAGGCCATCAAACGTGGCTTGCCACATGTAGATTGCCGGGACATCCAGTTGGAGCTGTTTACCTGCAATGGCAATGATCAAGTCGAATACTTTCAGTGACATATGCCCAAGGATAATCAAAGCAGATAAGGTGACGGGTGCCAGCAAAGGGATCATAATGTAGCGATAGATCTGCCATTCATTCGCCCCATCGATCCGGGCAGCTTCCTTGAGCTCATGAGGGATGGAGCGCATCCCGGCTAGATATAAAGCCATCGTATACCCGGACATCTGCCAGATCGCTGCAAGAGCGATGGCAGCCATTCCCCATTTGGGCGTTGTATGCCAGGCATTGACCCATGAATCCAGTCCAAGGTTGGTGAATAATAAATTTAGACCGCTCATGCGTGAGCCCATGGCAGGGTTCATGAGCCAGCGCCATACCACACCTGTAACGATATAAGAGATTGCCATCGGGAACAGGAACAAGCTGCGGAAAAATCCTTCTCCGCGCAGACCCTGGTCGAGCATTATGGCAAGGAAAAATCCCAGGATCAAACTGCCACCCACAAATACCCCCGTAAAGATGAGAGTGTTCTTCACATCCACGGCAAAACGCGGATCTTTGAACAGGTCGAGATAGTTTTGGATGCCAACCCAGGTGTAATCAGGGTTGAGTCCCTTCCACTTGCTCAACGACACACGCATCGACCAGGCAATAAAACCATAGATAAAAATGAGCACGGCCACGATGGACGGTGAGATCAGAATGATGTTTAGGAAACGATCTTTATCTCTGAGCATGGGTGGCCTCTGTAGGAATGATGAGGCTCCGTGGTTACGGAGCCTCATCATTTTAACACCTGATTTTACTGGCAGGGACCAGAACTTTGGCATGCGGCTGCAAGCGCGCTCTGGAAATTGTCAACGTTCCCGTCAGCAATGAACAAGCCGAGAGCCGTGTCAATTTCGGTCTTCCACGAATCGTTCGCAACCACGCCGTGAGTCAGGGAACCAACCACGGTGTCCGTGGACCAGTCGTCCATGGCAGACTGCAGGTATTCTCCAAAGAGGGATTTGTCGCAGTCGGTGCGGGCGCAGATCGAGCCCTTGACAGGATTGAACGCTTCCTGTCCTTCCTTCGAGCCGGCAACCATCAACCAGGCCGTCGCGCCATCAGGATCGGGCGCACCTACCGCAAGTGTGAAGGAGTCGGAAAGGAATTGGAATACACCATCGGAGCCCGGGACAGCGGCCCAGCCGTAATCGGTATTGGGAGCCTTGCCCAACTCACGGAAGTAGCCTTCTGCCCAGTCACCCATAACGTTGAACGCAGCATCGCCATTCACGACGAGCTGAGAAGCGTCCTGCCAGGTGAGGGAGGCGGAATCGGTGTTGGCGTAGGTCAATGCCTTGGCATAGTTATCCAGGGCGGCTTTCACTTCAGGGCTTGCCCAATCGGTGGAGCCATCCCACAGGCCGTTGTATGCATCCGCACCGAGCGTGCCGAGCAAAACGGTTTCCAGAAGGTGCATCTTGGTCCACTGCTCACCGAGAGCCAGAGGCGTGACACCGGCAGCCTGGAGAGTGTCCATAGCCGCGAACCATTCGTCGATATTGGTCGGAACCGCTACACCATTCGCTTCGAGAACGGCAGGGTTATACCACAGCACGTTGGCGCGGTGGATATTGACCGGCACGGAATAGATGTTGCCATCCTGTGAAATGAGCGGGATGAGAGTCTCCGGCATGACATCCAGCCAGCCTTGTGCATCATAGAGGTCATTGAGCGGCTCGATCTGGCTGCCGGCAACGTACGTGCCGATCAGTTCCTGGCCGGCATGTCCCTGCCAGGAATCGGGGGGATCACCGGACTGCAGGCGGGTGGCAAGAACAGCACGCGCATTGGTGCCTGCGCCACCGGCAACAGCAGCATTAACGAACTCAACATCGGGATACTGCTCGTTAAACACTGCGGTCATGGCTTCGAGGCCGGCAGCTTCACCACCGCCCGTCCACCAGGAGAACACTTCCACCTGACCTTCGGCAGTAACAGGAGCCTCAGTAGCAGCCTCGGTCGGAGCGGCTGCTCCATCCAGCCCGGTAAATTCGCTGGCGGGCCAGTAGCCGGAATCGATGATCGCTTCCTGGACGTTGGACTGGTCCACTGTAATGACTTCGGAGGGCTTAGCAGGAACATCGATCGTGCCGTTGTTATAGGTGGTGGTCTCGTCAGGCTCGCCGCCGCCCAGGTAAGCGATCGCGGCTGCAATGGCGTCACCCACCAGCGTACGGACATCCTTCAGCACGGTCATAGACTGCTTGCCGTCGATGATGTACTGGACGGAAGCCACCTCGGCATCCTGACCGGTAACTACGTAGCTGGTGACATCGCTGTCGGCAGCAAAGGCATCCGCGATCGCGCGTGCGGTGCCGTCGTTCGGAGCCAGGATGAAGACATCACCCTTGTCCTCCGCAGCTGCAGCCGTCAGATTGGATTCAGCCAGGTTTTTGGCGGTGTTGAAGTCCCAGTTCGTGGTGATCTGGCCAATGATCTGGGCCATCTCATCACGGGTCAGCTCCGCCTTGTCCTGCAATGCCTCGGCTTCGCTGGAGTTCTTGATCACGAAGGTGCCATCGGCGATCTTGGGCTGCAGTACATTCCATGCACCTTCGAAGAACAGGAAGGCGTTGTTGTCGGATGCCGCGCCCGCATACAGATAAAGCGGATTGCCGGTGCCTTCAGCGTTGTCGACCAGATACTGCGCCTGAGCTGCACCCACAGCATTGCTGTCGAAGGTAACATAGTAGTCGACCGCTTCGGTATCGAGGATCAGGCGATCATACGAGATGACCTTCACGCCCGCCTCACGAGCTGCTTCGGCAGCTGCCCCGGCAGCAGTACCATCATGCGGTGTGATGATCAGGACTTTGATACCTTTCGAGATCAAAGACTCGACATTGGCCTTTTCCTTGGCAGAGTCACCCTGGCTGAACAGAATTTCAGCCTCATAGCCAGCTGCCGTCAGAGCGTCCTTGAAGCGGGTCTCGTCCTGGATCCAGCGGGGTTCATCCTTGGTCGGCAGGACGATGCCAACTGCCAGTGCGGTACCTGCTGGTGCTTCGGTAGCCGTGGCCGCCGCTGGAGCACAGGCAGAAAGTACAGTCGCCGCAATGACAAGAAGCGCCATCAGGCTGTACCAGATTTTCTTAGACATATCTTTCTTCTCCTTTTTGTGATTAGTTAATGCAAACACGTTTTAATCAACCTGTAGTTCGAGCTGCAACATCACCTCCTTTCAAACGCAGGACCATTTTCTGTAAATGAAAAAGCGAAGCCATCCGTTGAGAGGGAACGGAAATGCTTCGCATTCAATAAACCAGTGACCAATTGTAGACAGGCAGGCCAACGACACATGAGATACTCACAATGTGGCAGAGATCATCCATGCTGCTTTCAGACGAGAATTGATAATTGTTGGTATGCGCGCTTTTTGAAATTTATCAGGTATTGCTCCAAAACCGAAAAAAAGACGGTGAAATACTGCCATTTATATTTTATTGGTTATAAAACCTTTGTATATCCCCAAACTTCCCCCAGACTAGGATGCTAACCCCTGCTTTCACTAGGGGAAATCCCTTAATACGGTTTTGAGAATTATAGCACAGGCAATTCTTCGATATTTAGTTCGCCGTAATCGGATAGGGGCTGGGGATCTCCACCTGCAGAATTGTCCAACCGCCCCTGGATGATTCAATGTTCATTAAGCCTCCCAGCATGGCCACCCGTTCACTGATCCCCACCAGCCCATAATGCTTCTGTATGGATAGTGACGCCAGGTCGACGGGAGCAGCCAGGCCCTGGCCATCATCCTCCAGGCGAACCAGGAGGTTGGCAGCCGATGTCCTTTGCAGCGACAGGCGGACGTGTTTTGCAGCCGCATGTTTTCGAATATTATTCAAGCCTTCCTGCACAATCCGAAACACAGACAGCTCGATCGTTTCAGGCAAACGTCCCAGGGCGGGATCGATCTCCAGTTGAAGCTGAATGTTATTCCGCTCCGCCCATTCGTGAGCAAGCGAATCGATCGCCGCAGGAAGTCCATGGTGCTCGATCGAGGGCGGACGCAGATCACTGCACAATTGCCGAAGCTCACTGACGATGCTGCGAATCTCATGACGAATCGACTCAAGTTCTTTCCGCAGGATCGGGGAATCCTCGGCATTCTCGATTTCCTCCAGGCGATAATTGACACCCAGCATATCCTGAATGATCTGATCATGCAGCTCGCGAGAGAGTGCCTTGCGCTCATCCTCCCGCTCGGTGATCAAGCGGCGCTGGGTGGCCTGTAAAGCCGCATTCAACTGGTCGAGGGCAGAAACATGATTACGCAATCGCTCGAACAATTGACGGTTCAGGGAAGTACGCGCTTCGAGACTCTCCTGCAGGGACATTTGAGTGCGTCTTAGTTCCTCTGCCTGCTGCTGCGCCGCGTGATAGCTCTCCAAAGCCCAGATGAGCGGCGAAACCTGCTCCTGCCGAGATGATCCGACGATCAACTCCACAATTTCACGCGGCGTCGATTCGGCAGTGCGGCGGTCCGCCACCAGCCTGCCCTCGTACAGGACCAGGATGCGGTCTGTCACTGCAAAAAGGTGTTTGAGATCATCACTGCTGATGATTACAGCTGTGCCCTGAGAGGCAAATTTCCTGACCTTTTGCAGTAATATCTCCTGCCGTTGAAAACTCAACACAGGGATGATGTCATCGAGAAGCAGCAGACGACGCGGTCGATAGAGGGCACGCGCCAGGATCAGGATCTGTCTTTGTTCGTCGGTTAAGTTGCCAACCTTTTCACGGACAAGATCCGCTGGAAGGTTGAACTCCTCCAGCAGGGACTGGGCTGTTCGGATCATTCGATCCCAGTCGATCACACCCAGGAACGGAAACTTGAGCAGTTCACGTCCCAGCAGCATATTGTGGGCTACGTCAAATTGTTCCACCAGGCCGGCAGTCCGCCGCGTTGTTTCGATGCCGGAGGTGTGATCTGAAATGGGATGATTTGCAAAATCGAGACGATCCACATGTCCGGAAGACTGATAGACTGTTTCGATGCCAAGCTTTTGCGCCTGATTGCGGTTGGCATATCGCTGAACCACCCCATCGAACTGGATTGTTCCCGAACTAGGAGTGATTGCTCCGCCAAGTAAATGGAACAAGGTCGATCTGCCTGCACCCTGCCGTCCAACCAGTCCAAGGATTTCGCCCCGCTCGAGTGAAAAGGAAATATCCTTCAAAACAGGCAGGCGATCAAAATTCTTGGATAGATTTTCCAAGCGCAGTAATGGAAAGGTCATGGAATCATTTTAACCCGAAACAGCCCGGCCCACAGATATGAAATTTGACTGCATATCCCAGGAATACTCCTAGCCATTTCATGCCACTTGATGGCATAATGTCTTTATGCCTGCTGTTAAAGTACTGTTAGCTGATGATCATGTGGTGGTCAGAGCCGGGCTGCGCAATGCCCTGGCTGTTGTCCCGAACCTGGAGATCGCGGGTGAAGTGGGGAATGGACGTGAGCTGATGGAGGCGGTCGCGCGCATCGAACCTGATCTTCTGGTATTGGATGCAAACATGCCTGATTTCGAGCCCATCTCGGCAGTCCGCCAGATCAAAGCGGAACGACCCAGCATGAAAATCCTGATCGTCAGTGCGCACGACGATGAAAGCTACGTTGTGGGTCTGCTCAATGCCGGCGTTGATGGTTACCACATGAAAGACCAGCCTCTTGCCGACCTGCAGCTGGCAACTCAGAGAATTCTGGAAGGAGAACGCTGGATATCGAGCAGTCTCATTGGCAAGCTTTCACACCAGCAGACACTTCCATCACAATCCACCACTGTCTGGCTCACCCGCCGTCAGCGCGAATTGCTTCGACTGCTGACACAAGGGCTGGATAACCGCCATATTGCACAAACCCTTGAATTGAGTGTAAAGACAGTTGAGAATCACCTTACGGCTTTATACCGTGTTCTTGGCGTGGACAGTCGTCTCAAAGCGGTGCATTATGCCCTGCGACACCCTGAACTGCTGGCGATCAGCGGTCAGGAAACGCTCGATCTTGAGCCGCTCCCCCAAAAGAATGGTCACGATCTGACCGTATTGGTCGTGGATGACAATATCCGTTACCGTCAGCAGCTCACCCGCCTGATCGGTAAGATCTGCCCTGCATCGATTCTTTATGAAGCAGGGAATATCTCGGAAGCGGTCAACCTCGGGCAGCAGATCCACCCCCAGCTTGCACTCATCGACGTAGTGCTGGAAGATGAGGATGGGATCCAATGCGCACGTCAGCTGCGGAATGTGTCGCCGTCCACACGCATGGTCGTAGTCAGCGCCTATCCCGACCGGGGATTTCGGAAACAGGCGTTATCTGCCGGTGCGATTGCCTTTGTGGATAAAAAGGATCTGGACACAGCCTCTCTGAGACAGGTGATCGAAGACGCGCTTAGATAGCGAACAGGAAAATCAGATCGTTTACGTTTGTCCCCGTTGGACCGCTCTTAATTAGATCACCCAGTTTCTGGAAAAATGGATACGCATCGTTGCGGGATAAAGAGTCTGCCGCGTCCAGCCCAAGCGCCGCGGCCCTTCGAGCGGATTCACCTGTCACCACCGCGCCGGCCGCGTCGGTGGGACCGTCATCGCCATCCGTCGCAAGTGCAACCAGCATAACCTTTTCCAGGCCGCTCAATTCATGGAGTGCACTCAGTGCCAGTTCCTGATTTCTACCCCCTTTACCTTTTCCCTTCACGGTGACTGTCGTCTCTCCACCTGCGATCAGACAAAACGGTCGTGGACATATTGTCAATTCATCGCGCAATTTATTCGCGAGCAACACACCGACTTCGCGAGCTTCACCCTGGAGATCGTTCATGAGGATTTCCGCATGAAAGCCTTCTCCTTCTGCCTGTTCCAACGCGGCCTGTGCAGCAAGTTTGTTATCGCCGATGATAATGTTTTTTACATTTTGGAGTCCGGGAGCTTGCTCCAGAAAATCTGGCAGCAAACTGCCGGAATGCATATTTTTTAGAATTGAATCCGGCACTTGTCTTTCAAGACCGTACTTTTCCAGAATTGCCCGCGCATCTTCTCGAGTTGTTGGGTTTGGAGCGGTCGGGCCCGATGCAATCGCCTCCAATGGATTGCCAACGACATCCGACAGGATGAGACTGACGATCCTGGCGTTGGTCGCGCCTGCCAGTCCACCCCCTTTGATACGGTCGAGCTGGCGGCGGAGTGTGTTGATCTCGTCGATTCGCGCGCCGCTGGCTAACAGCAGGGATGTCAGGTTCTGCATATCCTCCAGCGGGACACGCGGCGCGGTCATCAGTGCGGAGCCGCCGCCCGAGATCAAACAGACCAGTGTATCGTCTTCGCCCAGAGACGAAACAAATTCCAGGGCGCGTTCCCCCGCCTGGAGCGAGCTCTCGTCTGGGATGGGGTGTCCGCCCTCCATAACGGTGTACAAGCTGCGGCTTTGCCCCGAAGCGAATTTTGTCACAGCGAGGCCGCTCGCAAGAGGAATCCGCTCAGCGAGCGCATCCATCATCGGGATGGCGGCTTTTCCAATCCCCAAACCGAAGATGCGGCCTTCGATCGCAGGAAGATTTCTTTGAACTGCGAGATATGGGTCAACAGCGTCGATCGCCGCAGAAATGATACGCAGTATTCGTGCGTCCTGCAAGCTGTGTGTGACGAAGCGATGCGGGTCCATGTCTGTTATCATATCAGAAACAATTTTCGGAGCAGCAATGTCGAAGCCAAAAGTATTTGTCACACGAGTGATCCCCGAAAAGGGGCTGGAAGTGATTCGTGAATTTTGCGAAATGGATCTGTGGCAGGATGAACTGCCTCCCAGCCGCGAGGAACTGTTAAAACGTGTTCAGGACATGGATGGTTTGTTATGTTTGCTGACCGATCAAGTGGACGGGGAAGTGATGGATACTGCCGGCGGAAGACTCAAGGTGATCAGCAACTTCGCCGTTGGCTTCGATAACATTGATATCCATGCTGCCACAGCGCGAAATATTGCCGTGGGTAACACGCCGGATGTATTGACCGACGCAACAGCCGATTTTGCCTTCGCGTTGATGATGGCTGTCGCACGACGCATTCCTGAAGCAGAACGTTATGTGCATGAAGAAAAATGGAAGACCTGGGGTCCGATGACTATGCTTGGTGTTGACCTGAAAGGTACAACGCTTGGTTTAATCGGTTTTGGACGGATCGGAAAGGCAATGGCGCGTCGGTCAATTGGATTCGATATGCGTGTGATTTATTATGATCCAACAGAAACCGAGACCAGCTCCAATATTAAAGCAACAAGTGTTGATCTTGAAACGCTGCTGGAGGAATCGGATTTCATCTCACTTCATATCCCATTGACAAATAAGACGCGTCATCTCATTGACTCGGAAGCCTTCGCCAAAATGAAACCAACGGCGGTGTTGATCAATACAGCGCGCGGACCCGTAGTTAATCCAGATGCGCTCTATGAAGCATTGAAGTCCAATCGCATTTTCGGGGCAGGGCTGGATGTAACTGACCCTGAACCCCTTCCAGTGGAAAGCCCATTATTGACACTTGACAATGTTATTATCGCTCCGCACATTGCCAGCGCAAGCAAAGCCACCCGGGATAAGATGGCCTGGATGGCAGCACAGAATTTGATCGCGGGGTTGAAGGGGGAGCGATTGCCGAATTGTGTGAATCCACAGGTGTATGCAGATTAAGTGTCGCTATTGCTATTTCATAACTCGTAATCTTAAAATGAAGAAGGCTGGCAAAAGCCAGCCTTCTTCATTTCTATAGCTTACCTAGTAAATTTGAACAAAGCGGTCTGAGTGGTCCCATCGTTAAACTGAACTTGTAAGGTTCCACACTTGTTTGCCCAGGCCCTGTCCGTTTTCCAGACATAAGTATATTGGTCTGTGGCTGCATCGTATGAAAGGCTGGAATTACCGGCTGTGACGGTTGTTTCAATGACATCCACTGTGGATGAAGTGCAGGATGTAAATTCGATCTTTGGATATCCTGCGGCAAAGATATTCAAGCCATGATCGCCATTGAGACTAAACCTGATCGGAATTGCCTGACCAGCCTTGACCGTATTCACCGTTGGCAGATTGTCCACCGGCTCGAAGAAGCCGGAGAAGTTATAAAGGACAGCCACTGTCGCTTCGTCCACCGCGAAGTTGCCAAACGCATCCGTCACTTTCACCTTGACCGTCAATATGGCTGGGGCAGTGGCGGAGGGGGAGAAGGACACACTCTGACCGGGAGTCTCGAATGTTCCATCATTATCCAGGTCCCATTCGAATGTGACTGCCGTTCCTTCAGGATCCGAACCAGTCGCGTTCAATGTGACCGATCCACCTTCGATGACGCTGTACGGTCCACCTGCATCTGCTGTGGGCGGCTGATTGACGAGATTCAATCCGACAATCAATGGGTCATGATCCGACGAGCGATAGGCATCATCCTCATATAGCGTGATCACGTGGTTGGGTGATTTGAATTCCTCGTTGTAGTCGAGTACGATTGGTTCATCAGAATTGACATGCCATTCGGTCGTGCCTGTCACTTGTGAGGTGAGCGATGAACTTGAGAGCGCATGATCTAGATAACCAGATTGTCCCTGGAACACAAACGAGTAGGCATCCGCGCCGACGAAGGCATCAATCAAGTTGGTATACCCGGTATTCTGTAATGCAGTGATCGGGTCTTCTTTTAGATAAGCGTTGAAATCGCCAATGAGCAGGAAATCGGGGTCGCCGCTGCCGGTCGGGTCGGTTGCCAGCCAATTGGCTTCGGCAATCGCTGCAGCCAGGCGCGTGAGGTTGCAGTTACCTTGCCCATCACCAGTGTCCGGATCGCCAGCCCCGCAGGCAGAGCCTTTCGACTTAAGGTGATTAACCGCGACTGTGAATTTTGCACCGGTGGCCAGTTCCTCGAACGTCTGCGCCAGCACAGGACGATTCAGTGTGTCAATGAAGGTTGGGTCAACGTTGGAATCCAAAATGGCGTACGCGCCGATTGGTGTTACGCTTGCCGGCCGGTATATCAGCCCGACCTTGATGGCGTCAGTCCCGATTGTACCTGTGTCAATAAAGGCATATGTACCAGGCGCAGTCGCGGCATTCAGCCCATCTACAAGATTTTGAATGGCAGTGGTCGCGTTGTTCTCCATTTCCATTAACCCGATCACATCTGCATCCAACCCCTCGATCGCGCTGATGATCTTGTCGCGTTGGCGGGTGAACTCAGAAGCGCTATTGGCACCCCGGCATTCCAGATTCGCAAGAGGTCCGCAAATGAATGGACCAGCACCCGGCGCGTCGAGCGTAGTGAAGTAATTGAGAACGTTCATCGCCGCTACGCGCAGTGTGCCGCCCACTGGATCAGGCGACAACGGACGCGGGTTGGTGTTATTGAAAACTACGGGTCCCACCGGCTGGACACGATACACGCCGAAGCGCTGTTCGAGCACGCCGGTGAGTCCGTTGACAGTATAGCCGGAGCGCAAAGTGTTGGATGCGCTTAATCCGCCAATGGGATGGATGGTCGGGTCAATGTTTTGTTGACCATTGCCATCATCCAGAAGGATGCGGCTGCGATTATTGAGGTCCTGCTGTGCATTGGCTGCCGGGCCGGGTGTAGTGATCATGGTCGGGATCAGGAGCCTTCCATTGGCTGATAATGCCACTTCGCCAAAACGACCCAGCGTGAAGTTTTCAGTGACGGTCAGGTCCTGCGCGATGTTAACCAGCATGCCTTCGAAAGCCTCCCAATCATCTACAGTATTGACGGGGAGTGGAACAGTTGTCGGTATGACGCTGTTGCCGCTGCTGCAAACCAACACATCAGTGACCGGGGACATCTCAGTGAGGAATACGCCGCTGGTGGAGAACTCAAACACGCGGCCGCGTACGCGCACCAAATCTCCGACATTGACAGGCGTGCTGGTGTTGAAGACGAAAATACCTTCTGAGGTTGCAGGGTTGAGATCCGCGTCGGCATCTTGTTCTTGAAGGTGGTAGCCGCCTAATTGGCCTGCGCCTTGATAATCACCGACAACAATGCCCTCGATGATGACGCCCGTCATCAGGTTGATGGGACTCTGCAAACCACTGCCCTGAACATCATGTATGAAAGTGGCTGGGTCACCGCACACGCCAAAGGGTTGCGCGGCTGTGGTGAAAGTGAAGACGAAGTTGTTCGTCATGTTGTCGAGGTCGCCATCCTGATCGGCCACCTGCGTCGCAAAAACTGTCACCGTACACAATTCATTAAAAGTGAAATTGGCATCAGGGTCGAGTATGTAGTTCTGCGGACCGCCGCTCACTGTCGCGGTATGAGTCCCACTGTTTGCGCAGGAAATGCTAAACCAGTTTCCCGTGGCGGTCACGGCTTCGCTAAAGTTGATATCAATGTTTGTAGTGATCGAAATATTCATTGCGCCGTTGGTGGGATTCGTACTCGTCACAGCAGGCGGAATGTCGGTCACACAGGCGTTCAGCGTGCCGGGCGTGCTCGTACGCTCGCTAAAGTCAACATTATTAACATCTGTATCGGAAGCATCCGGGCAGCGCGAAATACTTTGTGTACCGGAAGCAGTATCAACTAGCCCAACACCGGAACCTTCGGTATATGGTGCGCCGGTGTTGCCTTCATAACTCACTGTATCCACAATAGACGCGCCGAACAACAACGCAACGGCATCGGGTGCACCGTTCTGGATCAGATCGGTCTCGGGAGTAACATCCAGGTCGCAGTTGGCAACGGTTGTATTATTCGCGCATAGTACAAAGTAATCACCGGGAGCCAGGCTGATCGCCGGGAGATCAAAGAGACGATACTGAACCGCGCCACCGGCATTGCCATTTACCATTTGAACGTCATAGGCGCTTAGATCAACACTGACACTATCATTATTACGAATCTCGACAAACTCAGCTGTGTCGGTGCTCGGTTGATCGTAATCAATTTCATTGATGACCAGGTCATTCGCCACCGCGGGACTAGCCGTACTGAAACTTGAATTGAAGTTTGCGGTCATGGCATCCGGCGGATCGTTCGTATCCTCATCTGTTACGCCACTAGCTGAAACATTGATGTCACAAGTTGTACTGACTGGCAGATCGCTTGCCGGATCGATAACCACACTGGAGAGGTTATCTACTACCGCGCTGCTCGCGACCACATTACCAGCGGGACATTCAACAGTGATCGCACCTGCGGCTACATCCACGGATTCGCTGAAATTGACTGTAATGTTGGTATTGACAGCGACATTGGTTGCCCCATTAGCGGGTGTAGTGCTGGATACACTCGGCGCGACATCGGCTGCGCCAAAGGATTGTCCGGTGTTCGGTGCTCCGAAGGTGCTGGCCGCAGAGGCATTCCAGGTGAAATCGCCATAAGTCGTTCCAGCCCCTGATAGTCGCAGTGACTGACCTGCCGGATCAGTACCGGCCTGGCTCACCCCGATGTCAGTGCTAACGAGTCCATTGGCTGGGCCTCCCGCTGCCGTAAAACTACCCTCGTAGCTAAGGAATTGGATGACCGCACTGCTGGCGTTAACTAAAGCAATCCCATCCGGCGCACCGTTCTGAATGCCATTAGAGGGATAACTGATAAAAACCGTGCCATATCCAGCCTGCTGGTTTGGAATGATACCGCTCAAAGCATCGGTATCATATACAGCTCCACCGCTACCATTGTAAAGAACAATACTCCATCCAGTCAGGTCAGTTCCTGCAGGACCCGCAATCTCGATTGCCTCTCCGGCATCCGTACCTGCATTATCGTAATGAATTTCATTGATGAAAACTGTGGAGGTGGGGTTGGGTAACAAGTTAGGAGCAGCCCGCGCGGGCAAGGTAATGGACGCCATGCTCATCATCAGCGCAGCTATTAACATCACTGAGAACATCTTGGGTAATAACTTATTCATGCTACTCTCCTCTAGTAGATTGATTTATATTAGGACAGATAATTCAAAAGCCGTGGATTGTTTAAAGTTCAGCTTTGACGAAAGCGAGGCACCTCCTCAAGTACACTCACATGCGATCGATGAACCGTTGAATTCCCCGTAGACCATCCATTTTAGGGGAGAGACAACAAAAATGCAAGGCGACTTGTAACCTATTTGTGAATTTCTAATTTTCAAGCGGTGTGAGGCGGGCGGTGGTTTTCGAATCATCCGACTGCTATAATTCCACGTATGATCTCCTTCCAGAAAACATGGAGGCAGCTTTGGACCCGCGACAGCACTATTTTGTTGGGCGGGTTTTTCGTAACGATCTTCCTTATCATCTACATCTGGTGGCCGCTGGCACAGGAATACCTCGCCTATGTGGATTGGGACGGTGAATGGTGGCGGTACCTCGACTGGCTGCTGCTTGGCATCTTCGGCTTTATGTCTGTGACGATCATCGCAGGCGCGGACCTCAAAACGGACCTGCCGATCATCTTCGTCGGCATCTGCGGAGGGCTGGCGATCGAGTCCTGGGGCACACAGACGAACCTGTGGTTCTATTACACAGATGAGCGCCCGCCTTTATGGATCATCCCGGCCTGGCCCATTGCAAGCCTTTCGATTGACCGAATTACAAGATTTCTGGACTGGCTTATCGCACAAGTCGGCAGGCAAATCAAACCTCTTAGTCTCAACTCCCCGATCTCTACTTCTCTAACACTTGCACCGCACGCACGCTTGCCCCGGGTGCAAGTGCCGGGGAGTGCAGGTGTCTCTTTCCTTTACTGGCTCACCTTTTCTGCTTTCCTGGGCCTGATGCTGGTGTTCGTCGCCCCGACGCTCAACAAATCCTTTACCTGGCTGGCGGTTGGGCTATGTATTCTCCTGATCCTGACGCCTACAGACCACTGTTTTGCCCTGCTCACTTTTGTTGCAGGTGCAGGGTTAGGATATACTCTCGAGCTGTGGGGCACCACGCGCGGCTGCTGGACCTATTACACCTATCAGACTCCGCCGTTATTCGCAGTCCTTGCGCACGGAATGGCGGCAGTCGCTTTTTGGCGGGCGGGATTAATGCTGAAAGTACTCTGGGGGAGATTTGGATTTTCGAAGCCTCTGCAAGTTTCCGCGGCGCGGGAACAGGGTCAGGATTTCGTCAGGAAGTGATAGATGTTACTCAGAATCCTATTGACATGGATAAATTTCGTCCTATAATGTGACCTGCTGGTCATATGACCTGGGAGTCACATTTCTCATGCCTAAACAGACATTCCACAACCTCCCTGATGAAAAACGGCGGAACATCATCAATGCCGCCATCGAAGAGTTTGCCGAGTATGGTTTGGAGAATGCCTCCACGAATCGCATCGTGGCGAATAGCGGCATCGCCAAAGGAAGTTTCTATCAATATTTTGAGGACAAGAAAGATGTCTTCATGCATCTACTGCAGGTGATCGAGGAGGAAAAGATTGAATTTTTCAAAGACAAACATCCGCTTGTCGGTAACATGGATACGTTCCAATATTTTCGCTGGATGATCAAAACAGGAATGGAGTTCAACACAAAACATCCATTGTTGACGCAAGCCGTTAGTCGTGTGATGTTTGCGGAAGGCTTGTATTACGGGCCGGCCTTTGCCGACATCCGGGAGCGAACAACACGAGCTTTGAAAGCCGCAATTGAACAAGCCATTAAGAACGGCGAAGTAGACCCGAGCGTGGATGTGGAACTGGCGGTGATGATCATGGAAACCTGGAGCAACGCCATCAGCACCTACATTATCAATGAAGGTATGAAACAAAAGGATATCATGAAATGGGTGCGCTCGCCGAAAACGCAGGAAAAAATAGACAAAATGCTGTATGTGATGGAATATGGCTTACGTAAGACGGAATCGGAATTCGAAAAGCACTTTTAGAGAAAGGAACCTGGAATGATTCTTTATCTGCGCCTTGCATGGCGAAACGTTTGGCGGCATCGCCGTCGCACGATCATCATCGTATTGGCAATGGGGCTTTCGCTTGCGCTGATGATGTTTTACGATGGTTTGATTGATGGTTTCAATCAGGCGATTGCTCAGAATGCTGTGCGTGTGCTCGGCGGCAATGTACAGGTACATGCCGAAGGCTATCGCGGAAAAGTGGATAGCAATCCGCTTCTGCCTCTGACCGATGACTCTGCAGTTGTTCAAGCGGCATTATCCCTGCCTGACGTGATCGCGGCCTCACGCCGCATTCAAACAGGTGGACTGGTCAGTAACCGTGAAGGCTCATTCCCACTCAATATCATTGGCATCGAGCCTGAAGCGGAAGCACCCGTCAGCTTGATCGCGGAACACGTTGTGGACGGACGATATTTGGAAACCAATGACGAAGATTCGATTCTCATCGGAAAGGGACTGGCTGATGCCCTAGCCATCACAGTTGGCGACCGCGTCACGATGGTTGGGAGCGATGCCCACAAACAGAACCGTCAACGAACCATGACGGTGATTGGTATTTATGATATCGGCTTGCCATCCTTTGAAAAAGGAGCGGTATACATTTCACTTGCTGAAGCTCAAAGCCTCTTTGACTTGCGCGATCAATCCACAGAGGTACAAATCACTCTAAAATCCGTAGGTCCAGAATCGGCTGTAGTCGCCGCGCTTACCACTGCGCTGCCCGGCTACGAAGTTGAGTCGTGGGCGAAGAATTACCCCGAACTGGGGAGCGCTATCGGTCAAAAGAACGCGGTGATGGATATCTTCAGCGTCATCATTGTAGTGATTGCAGGCATAGGCATCTTGAATCTATTACTCATGGCAATTTACGAACGGACACGTGAGATCGGCCTGCTCGGCGCCATGGGACTTAAACCGCGCCAAATCGCCGCGACGTTCATTCTCGAAGGCACGTTGATCGGCGCTGTAGGTGTGATCGCGGGGATGGGTATGGGATTGATGATCAATCTGAGTCTGGGGCAGGTTGGCATGGATTACAGTCAATTCGCGGGCATCACCGAATACATGGCGTTGATCAGTGGGAAGATTTATCCCACACTGGGAGTGAGCAGATTATTTGTGCGCGCCACGATTGTTCTGATGATCGCCGCTCTTGCCGCGCTCATCCCTGCTCTCATTGCCGCGCGTCGCGAGCCTTCTGAGGCATTGCATCATGTGTAACTTTTGGAAAAGAAAACTCTTATGACACAACTATTCAAACTAGCCTATCGCAACATCTGGCGTAACAAGACCCGTTCCCTGCTTTCATCGTTGGCTGTTGCGGGTGGAATGTCATTATTGCTTCTCATGGCCTCTGTGCTCGAAGGTGAACTGCGCGGCGCATTACAAAACACGATTCGCCTTCAGAGTGGACATTTGCAAATCAGACCTGAATCGTATGAAGAAGGCAGGATCAGTCTGAAATGGGAAGATATGATTGCGAACCCCGATCAGGTGGTACAACAGATCAAGTCATTGTCGCAAGTCACTGTGGCAACGCCGCGCCTGATCGCAAGCAGCATCCTGTCTTTCAGCGACGAATCGAAAGGTGTACAAATCATGGGCATTGACCCTGCCTCTGAGGCGAACCAGCCCTTTCGTGAGGGGATGATCGCGGGAAAATTCATCCAGGCGGATGACCGGGAAGGAATCCTGATCGGCAATGTGCTTGCAGACAAGTTGCAACTCAACGTAGGAGATCAGGTCAATTTGTTAGTCACTACATCGAATGGTGACGTGGATGAGCAATTGTTTACCATCCGCGGCGTTTTTACAACGAGAACACCCGGGTTCGATGAATTCAATGTGCTGATGCCGCTCGCCAAAGCACAGGCGTTCACCGCGACGGAAAATCATGCCAGCACGATCTTTGTTCTGTTACAGGAAAATGATCAGGCTGATCCTGTGGCACAGGCGTTGGAATCCAATAATTTTCAGATCCTCACCTGGCGCGATCAGAATCAATTCGTTGTTCAATTCGAAGATTATGCAGGCGTATTTCTGGTCTTTCTATATCTGATCGTTTTGGGAATCACGGCAACGGTCGTCACCAACACATTGGTGATGGCAGTCTTCGAACGCACACGCGAGATCGGCATTCTTTCTGCCATCGGCATGAAGGGACGCGGCATCATGGGGCAGTTCCTGGCCGAAGCCGCCCTGCTCGCAACTGGCGGCGTGATCGGTGGATTGATCATCGGCGGCGCTGCTGTTGCCTACTTCACGGTCAACGGTGTGTACATTGGCGATATGGGTATCACGGGTGTGCTCTTTGAAGAACGCATCTATGCTCACCTCACAATGGAGAATGCTGTCACCCTCACTATTGTTACTTATATTATTACACTTGTTGCTTCACTCTACCCTGCCAGGCTGGCCGCCCGCATGGAACCCGTCGAAGCTTTACATGGATTAGGAGACTGACATGGAAGTTACAAAAGTTAGCAACGCAACGCGCATCTTCAGGATCGGCGAAGTGGAAACCAAAGCTCTGCGCGGCGTCGACTTATCGATCAATAACGGCGAGTTCACTGCTCTGGTCGGGCCGTCTGGTTCGGGCAAGACGACCCTGCTCCAGCTCATCGGTCTTTTGGACAAGCCCACCACAGGGACTGTGTTCATCAACGGTACAGATGCAACCAATCTCAATCGCAATCAGCGCGCTGACCTGCGCAAGAACGCCATCGGTTTTGTGTTCCAGTTCTTTGCACTCATCCCAACGTTGAACGCCTTTGAAAATATCGAAATGCCCCTGCTGTTGAATAAAACAAAGTCGGCCGACCGCAAAAAACGCGTCAATGAGATGCTGGAGGCCGTGGGACTCACCGACCGCGCCCATCATCGCCCCGATCAGTTAAGCGGTGGACAGCAGCAGCGCGTCGCGGTCGCCCGCGCTCTCGCCACCAATCCCAAACTGATCCTCGCTGACGAACCGACGGCTAATCTCGACACTGAGAACGGCAGGCAGGTCATGGACATCATGCAGCGCCTCAACAAAGAGACAGGCGTCACGTTCGTGTTTGCCACGCACGATCCGCGCGTGATCAGTTACGCCAGCCGCGTGGTGACATTGCAGGATGGATTGATCACAAAAGACAGCAAATCGAACGGAAAGTCATAGAGCCAAAATGAAGAGAATCTTTTTGTACATTCCACTCCTTCTGGCCCTGGTCTTGACCGCCTGCAACGCTACGGCCCAGCCAACTCCGATCCCGACTGTGGTACTCGATAGCAACGGTTCAGGGACAAACTCACCACAAAGCGATGAAGGCTCCGTCACGGCAGCGGCTGTGATCGTCCCGGTCAGGAACGTGGAGCTGGCATTTTCAACCGTCGGACGCGTGACCGCCGTCGATGCCAGGGTCGGCGAGCGGGTTACAGCGGGACAAACGCTCATCACGCTGGATATGTCGATCCAGGAGGCTCGCATCAGGGAAGCAGAGGCCAATCTATTGGCAGCCCAGATCCAGCTCAAATACAACAGGCGGCTGGGCCTGGACGAGGTCCACATCGAATCGTCCGAAGCGGATGTCGCCAGCGCGCAGGCGCTCGTAGATTCTGCAAAGGCAATCCTCGCCGCCCAGTTCACGCTGACCGCGCCTTTCGATGGCACCATTGTCGCAGTGGACATCGCACCTTCTGAAACTGTGACACCTGGCAAAACTGTGATTTTGCTGGGTGACCTGTCGAGCTATGTGGTCGAAACAACCGACTTGAGCGAACGTGACGTAACGCATGTCCAGATTGGGCAGCCGGCCGTTGTCTTCATCGAAGCCTTGGATGAAGAATTTTCCGGCCAGGTGACGGACGTGGCGCTGATCTCATCCACTCTCGGTGGTGATGTGGTCTACAAAGTGACCCTCGCACTGGACAGCAAACCCAAAGGCCTGCTCTGGGGTATGAGCGCAGATGTCAGCATCGAAACTGCTGATTAGCCGGGAGACCGATATGAAAAGATTTTTTGGGTCAGCGCTATTGGGTTTGACCACAATCATTGCTCTTCTGGGAACTCCAGCATTTGCTGCTCAGGACGGAACAGTTGTCGCATCGGCTGTGATCGTGCCAGCACAGACCTTTCGTATGAGTTTTCTTACATCGGCGCTCGTCAGAGAAATCCTCGTGCAGGAAGGCGACCAGGTCACAACAGGACAAATCCTGGCTGTGTTGAACACACCCGACCTGGAATATAACGTGGTCGCAGCACAGGAGGCTTTCCGCTCGGCACAGGCCAATGCGGAAATACAGCGCTACAAACGTGTGCTGGATATTCGAAAGGGCAAAAAGTTTTGGGACGTTGTCCCTCCCGAAGTCCGTCAGAGAGCCGATGCACAGGCTGCCAGCGCCCAGGCTTCAATGGAGGCAGCTCAGGCAATCTTTGCTTTAACCACTCTGGCCGCGCCACAGGATGCAACTGTGGCTTCTGTCGATGTCATGGCAGGTCAATTGGTACAACAGAACCAGGTGGTGATGACACTTGCAACATTGGATCAGCTGCAGCTTGAAACCACTGACTTGAGTGAACGCGATATTACACAGGTAGAAGTCGGTGCGCCTGTGAATATTTTTATAGAAGCATTGGATGAAAACTTCACAGGAGAAGTGGTGAGCATTTCGCCAAAAGCAGATACTGTTGGCGGAGATGTCGTCTTCAAAGTCACAATTGCTTTTGATGAGCAGCCAAAAGGATTGTTGTGGGGCATGACGGCAGAAGTGACGATAAACGAATAAACTCAGCAATCCACACGAAAGAGACACGAGGAAAAATCGTGTCTTTTTGTATTTCTCATTGTATGGTTAAATCGTATGAGTCATACCCTTACACCTGAACCTGGAGAACTCAATCCATGTCCCTTCCTACAAAGATCACAGTCATCGGCGCGGGCTCGGCATCGTTTGGTGAAAATACCCTTTCCGCGATCATGCGCTCGAAAAAATTGCGCGGCTCCACGCTCGCGCTGGTCGACAAAAATCCTGACAGCCTCTCGATCGTCGACCGCCTGGCGAACAGGTTTAATCGTGAGTGGGACTCACAGTTTGTCATCACGTCACATACCGATTATCGCGATGCGCTGCCTGGCAGCAAATTCGTCGTCAATGCAATCGAAGTCGGGGCGCGTGAGAATCTGTGGCAAAAGGATTTCGAGATCCCCATCAAATATGGCGTGCGCCAGCCGTATGCCGAAAACGGCGGGCCCGGTGGTTTCGCCCATGCGGCCCGCAACATCGGTCCGATTATGCAGATCACGCGTGACATGGAAATGGCTTGTCCCGATGCGTGGTTCGTCAACTTCACCAACCCGATGATCCGCATCTGTGACGCAGTCAACCGTCACAGCCCGATCAAGGCCGTGGGTCTGTGCCATCAGATTTATGCGGGCTATGGCATGGTTGGTGTTGCGCTTGCAAAAGACCTCGGCATTGAAGTGCCTGAAGAGCTCACGGGTATGCACGCCGCAGTGGACCAGTTTGCAGCGCAGTATCGTGTGCGCGAACAGACCGTCCCACGAATAGACATTCGCGCCGCGGGCTTGAATCACTTTACCTGGATTCTTTCCATCCGTGACAGGCGTACGGGCGAGGACCTGTATCCGTTATTCAGGAAGCGCTTCTTTGAACTGGACCCGTCATTCGAGCCGCTCACGAGGGATGTGTTCTCTGCATTTGGTTTGTTCCCCGTCCCGGGCGATACGCATCTGTGTGAATATCTTCCCTGGTTAAGTGATTCGCAGACAAAACCCTGGGAAAGATACAACATCCGCCTGTATGATTGGGACTTGATGTCGGCGCTGCGTGATTTTGGTCTCGACCGTTTGAACGAGATGGCCGATGGGCACCAGACGATCGAACATCTATTGGAGACCGATTCGGAAGGCGCGCTGGAAATAATCGAGAACAACGCAGGCGCGACGGTCCATTATCATTTGGCTGCGAATCTTCCCAACGCCGGTCAGATCTCCAACCTTCCAAATGGCGCAACTGTGGAAACCCCTGTCATCGTGGATGGCGCGGGGATTCATCCCGTCCACGTGGGAGCACTGCCTGAAGCTGTCGCAGAACTTTGTCGCAGGGAAACTGCGGTGGCGCAGCTTTGCGTCGACGCGGCAGTCGAGGGGAACCGCGCGAAGGCATTGCAATGTCTCCTGCTCGATCCTGTCATAACGGATATCGAGACTGGCAAAAAGATCCTCGATGATTATTTGACAAGCTATAAAGAATATCTGCTGCAGTTTTGGCAGTAAGAGAATACTGACATAAAAGTAACAGAACCCAATGAAAATTATTTCCATGCCCGCCGACGATCATGATCTCATTCAGCAGGCCGCGCAGCTGCTGGTGGACGCGTTCCGCAAGCATTGGGCGGATGCCTGGCCGACATTCGAGGATGGGCTCAAGGAAGTACACGAGATGCTCCAAGTGGGGAAAATCTGCCGCATCGCAGTGGATGAGCAGGGGAAATTGCTCGGAATCATCGGTGGAATCTCGGGTTATGACGGCAATGTCTGGGAATTGCATCCGATCGCAGTACAGCCGTCCCATCAGGGACAGGGCATCGGCCGCGTCCTGGTAGAGGATTTCGAGGAACAGGTCCGCCTGCAGGGAGGGCTCACCATCACTTTGGGAAGTGATGACGAAGATGGCATGACCTCCTTATCGGGTGTCGATCTTTACGACAACCTCTGGGAAAGAGTGCGCAACATTCGCAATCTGAAGAAACATCCCTTTGAGTTTTACCAAAAGCTGGGGTATATCATCACCGGCGTCGTTCCCGATGCGAACGGACCTGGCAAGCCGGATATTCTGATGTCGAAAAGGGTAAAGTAGTGTCATTGCGAAGGCGGTGTACTTTCGCCTGAAGCAATCTCCCATAAACGAGATCGAATTGTTAGCGGAGATTGCTTCGTTGGGCTTCGCAGCTCACTTC
>DATFET010000134.1:0-14783 GCA_035250835.1 Anaerolineales bacterium | reverse complement strand
CCATTCCGTTGGCGTGCGCGACCCAGGCTGTTGTCAACGGCGTGACGCTCAAAATGAACTTTGCAGTTAAGTCCATCCAGCAATTGGATGAGAATTCCATAATCTCGGATGGCAGGGAAGAAGTTCAGGCACGCTGGGTCATCAACGCGGCGGGATTGTTTTCGGATGAAATCAATAATCATTTTGGGCATGAGAATTTCAAGGTCACGCCGCGGCGCGGGGAGTTGATCGTCTACGACAAACTGGCACGGCCTCTCGTCAATCATGTCCTGCTCCCCGTCCCGACCGCGACCACCAAAGGTGTTTTGGTCAGTCCGACGGTGTACGGAAACGTGCTGCTGGGTCCCACTGCTGAAGACCTGCCCGATAAAACGGCGACGAACACCAGTGCAAATGGTTTGCAATCCCTTTTGGATAAGGGCAAAAAGATTTTGCCTAAGCTGCTTGACGAGGAAGTGACTGCCACCTACGCCGGCTTGCGGGCCGCAACGGAGCATAGTGATTTCCAGATCGCGCTTCATGCAGAGCAAAAATACATCTGCGTCGGCGGGATCCGCTCCACAGGGATTTCGGCGAGCCTGGGGATAGCAGAATATGTGGTCGATCTCTTGAAGGAAGGCGGGGTTGTGCTCAATCGCAAGTCCGAATTCAAGACGATCAAAATGCCAAATATTGGAGAGGCGTTTAAACGTCCGTATCAGAGCGCCGAGTTGATCGCCGAGAATCCGCAGTATGGAAAAATGATCTGTCACTGCGAGCGCGTGTCGCTGGGTGAATTGAACGATGCGATCCATTCTGATATCCCCGCAACGACCCTGGACGCGCTTCGCCGAAGGACCCGCGCCATGCAGGGACGCTGCCAGGGGTTTAATTGTCAGGCCTCGTTGGTTATGTCATTGCGAGGGCAAAGCCCGAAGCAATCTCCTATTCATTCGGAGAGTACCGTATTGCCATCGCTTCGACTACGCTCAGTGTCCGCAGGGCAACATGCGCCCACTTCGTTCAGCGCGGCAGATGTCTTAATCATCGGCGCAGGACCCGCAGGAATAGCCGCTGCATTGGAACTGAAGAAACTTGGCGTGAAAGATGTGTTTGTCGCAGAGCGCGAGTCGGAAGCAGGTGGGATTCCGCGCATGTGTGGGCACATCGGTTTTGGCCTGACTGATCTGCACCGCGTATTGACAGGTCCAGCCTATGCGCGCAAGTACCGCCAGCTGGCTGAGAAGGCGGGGATCAGGATTCATACGAATACAACAATTACCGCCCTCACCCCTAACCCCTCTCCCGCGAGGAGAGGGGAACGCGTTGTTCTTAATTTCACTTCCCCTGACGAAATTGGAACCATCGAGGCAAAATCTGTTCTGCTGGCAACAGGCGTCCGTGAGAGACCGCGCGCCGCGCGACTGGTGCCTGGGCATCGTCCACAGGGAGTGTTCACAACAGGCTCACTGCAGCGGTTTGTGTATGAACACCAGCTTCCAGTGGGAAAACGTGCCGTGATCGTCGGCGCGGAACGGGTGAGTCTCTCTGTTGTGATGACGCTGATGCACGCAGATGTGAAGGTCCTGAATATGGTTACGGAGTTGCCGCGTCACCAGCTGTATCTGCCTGTGTTCCTGCCCGCGAAAATTCTGTTTGCAGATATTCTTGCGCGCGCATCCATCCTGACAAACACTCGGGTAACGAATATCCTTGGTCGCCAGCGCGTCGAAGGGATTGAGATCACGGATGTGGTTTCTGGCAAAACACGGGACATCGAATGTGATACAGTCGTGTTCACAGGCGATTGGATTCCCGAGAACGAGCTGTCGAGAAGGGGGGATGTAGACACGCGCAAGCCATCTCTGGGTCCGCAGGTGGATTCGTTGTTTCGCACGTCACAGGCGGGAGTCTTCGCAGCGGGAAATCTCCTGCGCGGCGTGGAGACTGCGGATTGGGCCGCCCTCGAGGGCCGCAGTGCAGCGCGGTCCATGGCGCGGTGGCTGGAAAATGCCGAATGGTCAGCGAGCCGGCTCGAGGTCCAGACAGAGGAGCCGATTGACTGGATCTGTCCCAATGTGCTGAGCCCGGACCTTCGCGTGGACGGATTCCGATTCCGATCCAATGAATTCCGTCAAAATGTCAACCTGCAGCTGACGCAGGGCAAACGTGTTTTGGTTCAAAAGCGATGGAGACATCTGATCGCAAATACTTCGTTGAACCTCGGCAGCGAGTGGGTCAAGAGAGTAGATTTCGCGGGCGAGCCTGTAAAACTTGTCGTGGAACCGTGAGTCATGGTAAAGTAAACCAGTTTACCGAGACAGTCCAAGCTCATAGTTGGAGTTATTATGCAAATCGCACTCGTCATCGGTTCGACCATCTCAACGATCAAGGATGAATCTATTCGCGGGCGGAAACTGCTCATCGTCCGCAAGGCGGATACGGCCGGGAATATGACAGGTGAGCCGTTCGTCGCTGTGGATACGGTCAGTGCCGGGACGGGGGACCTGGTCCTCATTACCGATGGATCCTCCGCCCGCTTTACGACGCAGACCAGCAACGCACCTGTGGACGCGGTGATCGTCGGCGTGATCGACTCGCTCGAGCTGGGTGGGGAAGTGACATATAGAAAAGGGTAACATGTCATTGCGAGCCCGCTAAGGCGAAGCAATCTCTTTGTCGAGGGGATTGCTTCGTCGCAACGAACGCTCCTCGCAATGACATATTTGTTTATGAGCGAATCACGCGACCTCCTATCCGTCGGTGTGGATGTGGGAACGACCACCACGCAAATCATTTTTTCGCGCTTGAATTTACAGGATGTCTCGCGAGCGGGGCAAATCCCGCGCATCGATATTACAGATCGAAAGGTCATTTATCAGAGCCCGATCGTTTTCACACCGTTGATCGATTTCGATACGATCGATGCGGATAAATTAAATGAGATTGTACGTCGTGAATACGCAGCCGCCGGCATTGACCCGAGCCAGGTGGAAACCGGCGCGGTCATCATCACGGGCGAGACTGCCAAGAAAAAGAATGCCGATGAAATCCTGCGAGCCTTATCGGGACTGGCGGGCGAGTTCGTGGTCAGTGTTGCCGGACCAAACGTCGAAAGTTTGATCGCAGGAAAAGGCGCGGGCGCGGCGCAATACTCACAGACAAATTACGCAACCGTGACCAACGTCGACATCGGCGGCGGCAGCGCCAATAGCGCGACCTTTCGAAGCGGAAACCTGATCGGCGCGGCTGCGATGAATTATGGCGGCCGCATTCTGGAAATTGAAAATTCGACGGGTCGTGTGCGTCATATCGCCGAGCCTGCGGAACATATTTTGAATGATATTGGATTGAATTTACAGGTTGGAGACGCGCCGTCACTGGATGATCTGCGCCGCTTCACCGACCGCATGGCAGATATGACCATTGAACTGATCGAAGGCACGAACTCGCCGCTGGCGCAAAAAATTTATCTCACACCGCCTGTGGGTGTTTCGGGCAAAGGCTCGGTGCTGATGCTCTCGGGTGGGATCGGGCATTATTATTACAACCCGATTCCCGTCAACTCGGTGAGTGAAGTGACGATACACGAGGATGTCGGTCCGCTGCTGGCGGAGTCCCTGCGCAGGCATGCAGTGTTGAACTCCTATCAAGTCGTGCCGCCCGCCGAGACTGTACGTGCAACGGTGCTCGGAGCCAGCACGCAGACGGTGACACTTTCCGGCTCGACGATCTGGGCCGAGCGCGAGATCCTGCCGTTGAAGAATGTGCCTGTGATTCGACCTGTCTTTGAAACATCGCTGGTCTCGATACGCCCCGACGAACACGGGGCTACTCGACCAGCGGCGCTCAATGCAGATATGATTTCAAGGAGCATCGCCGAAGCTGTGACTCGCTGGGACGTGGACCTGGCGACCGATCCGTTCGCGGTGGCGCTCGAGCTGGACAGATCGCTGGATTATGAATCGCTCACTCAGCTTGCCAGCGGATTGAAGGGTTTCGCAGACACAATGCCAGGCGACCGGCCTCTGATCGCCATCATCGAGAGAGATTATGCCCAGGCGCTCGGCCAGACCGTGAAGGGGCTTGATCCCTCCCGCGCTCTGCTGGTCATCGACCAGGTCGGCTTATCCGAAGGCGATTACATTGACATCGGCACGCCGCTCATGGACGGACGTGTCGTCCCATTGAGCGTCAAGACGTTGATTTTTTATCATTAGTTGATACCTCGGTGGTCGAGTAGGGCGAAGCCCGTATCGAGACCATCGAGTAACCAAAGCAATTATTGTTACAAGTAATGAGGTCTTGATACGACGGACGAACGCCGCCCACTCGACCACCGTTTGAAAACGGAATGATGAAAATAATTGCAAAAGTCGAAAACAGCAAGGACAACCATCAGGTGACATTGCAAACGAACGGTAATGTCCACTCGATTGTTATTCCTCCCAAGTCCACGGGCTATGGCTCCAGCGCGAACGGAGGCGAGCTGCTGTTCCTGGCGTTAGCCACCTGCTACTATAATGACATCTACCGCGAAGCGGCAAAAAGAAATATCAAAGTGGAACGCGTCGAAGTGGAAGTGGACGGCGACTTCGGTGCTGAAGGCGAACCTGCCACGAACGTGACCTACCGCGCCAAAGTCGCCGCGCAAGCCGGCGAAGACGAAATCCGTGAGCTGATGAAGTATACAGATTTCGTTGCCGAAATTCAAAACACATTGCGAATCGAAACACCCGTAGTTTTAAGTCAGATTGAAGTGGTGAAGTAACCGCTGGTTGAGTAGGGCGAGTGCAAGTCGAGCCCTACTCAACCAGCGAGATAAAAGGTAACTCTATGCTCCTCCGAACCAAACTGCACGGCAAGACTTACGAATTCCCCGATGTCCGTCTCCTGATGGGCAAAGCCAATGAGGAGAAATCCGGTGACCGTCTCGCGGGCGTAGGCGCGGAGACCGCTGCAGAACGTGTCGCCGCGAAACTAGTCCTGGCAGAGGTGCCCTTGTGGGTGCTGCGTGAAAATCCCGCCGTGCCGTATGAGGATGACGAAGTCACGCGCGTCATCCAGGATGCGGTGGATCCAGCCATCTACAACGAGATCAAAGACTGGACCGTGGGCGAATTCCGCGAATGGATTCTCGCTGACACGACCTCCACCGATATGATCCGCCGTGTCTCGAACGGACTCACCTCCGAAATGGTATCGGCGGTCACCAAGCTGATGTCCAACCTTGACCTGATGTATGGCGCGAAGAAGATGCCAGTCTCAGCGCATTGCAATAACACGATCGGTTCACCAGGAACTTTATCCTCACGCAATCAGCCGAATCATCCTACTGACTCGCCCGAAGGCATCCGCGCCGAAATCTATGAAGGCTTGTCATACGGCTCAGGTGACTCGGTCATCGGCATCAATCCAGTCGACGATTCATATGGCTCGGTCGCGCGTCTGCTCGACATGACCTACGATGTCATCAAAACCTGGAATATCCCCACGCAAAATTGCCTGCTCTCACACGTTACGACTCAAATGAAGTGTATGGAATCTGGCTCTCCCGTTGGGCTGGTCTTCCAGTCCATTGCCGGCTCACAAAAGGGGAACGACTCATTCGGGATCTCTGTGGGCCTGCTCGATGAAGCCTACGAGATGGCGAAAAAATACTGCTTCCCCACAGGTCCGAACTATATGTACTTCGAGACAGGTCAGGGATCGGCGCTCTCTGCCGACGCCCATAATGGCTGGGACCAGCTCACACTTGAAGCCCGCAACTATGGGTTGGCGAAACGCTGGCATCCCTACCAGGTCAATACCGTGGTCGGCTTCATCGGTCCCGAATATCTGTATGATGCGCGCCAGATCCAGCGCGCCGGACTCGAAGATCACTTCATGGGAAAACTGACCGGCATCCCGATGGGCTGCGATGCCTGTTACACCAATCACGCCCGCGCCGATCAGAACGCTATCGAGAATCTGGCGGTCATGCTGACCGCGGCGGGCTGCAACTACTTTATGGGTGTGCCGATGGGCGACGACTCGATGCTCTCGTACCAGTGCACATCCTTCCACGACGCGCCCACGCTGCGGCAACTCTTTGGGCTGCGTCCTGCACCTGAGTTCGAAAAATGGCTGGTTGATCTCGGACTAATGAAAGACGGTGCGCTCACTGAAAAAGCCGGCGACCCATCCTTCTTTCTCAAAAGATAGTGTCATTGCGAGGGCATAGCCCGAAGCAATCTCCTGTTATCAAGTGTTAACATCCTTAGAGGAGATTGCTTCTCGAAGACTCGCAATGACATAAAAGGAATTATTTATGGATGACACCAAACTAAACGAAATCGTGGATGCAATCGTCCGCGAGCTCAAAGCCTCTGGAGCGGTGAAGACTCCCGGTTCGGACTCGGCCGCGCCTACCTCCGTTTCGACGACTCTGCCTTCACCCTCAGTTGTTCCTGCCAAACCTCGATCGCAATCCCAAGCCTCCAGTCTCACAATTGATTTAGCTGACCCGACTCTCAACGAAAACCGCTACAAAGCACGAGTTAAAAACCCAAAAGATGCAAACGGCTTGCGCGCACTCATGGATTCGACCACTGCCCGCATTGGCGTTGGGCGCGCAGGACCGCGTTATAGCACTGCTTCCTTATTACTGTTCCAGGGCGATCATGCGGTGACGCAGGACGCGCTTTATCGCGATGTTGATCAGAAGTTGCTGGATGAATTCAATCTCTTCACTGTACAGACAAAGATCACCGGCGGCGGAACGTCCCCGACAGGGGGCAAGCAGGAATACCTCCTGCGCCCTGACTTTGGACGCTTACTCAGCGATGAAGCCAAGCGTATAATCAATGAAAAGTGCCAGAAGAACGTAAATATTCAGCTTGTGGTTGGCGATGGCCTCTCCGCTGCGGCGATCGAAGCGAACCTGCGAAAGATCTTTCCTGTGATCAAACAGGGCGTGCAGACTGCCGGGCTGACATTGGGTACGCCATTCTTCATCAAGTATGCCCGCGTCGGCGTGATGAATGATGTCGGCGAATTGATCAAGCCGGACGTGGTGATCCTGCTGATCGGCGAGCGTCCCGGCCTGGGGCGTGCCGAGTCCATGAGCGCCTATATGGGCTACAAACCCAAGTACGGCGACACCGACGCCGACCGCGATGTCGTCTGCAATATTTTCGAGAACGGTGGTACAAATCCACTCGAGGCTGGCGCCTTCGTGGTGCAGATCGCCCAGAAAATGCGCAAGAACCAGGCTTCCGGTGTGAAGCTGAAGATGATAAAGTAAAAGGATATTCCGATGGTCGAGTAGTTCCGAACGAAGTGAGGAATGTATCGAGACCATCAAGTAACAAAAGAAATCTTTGTTCGAGAAATAAACTTGTTAACTGGTGGTCCCGATACGCTTTGCACTCGACCACCGAGGAATAAAAGAACATGGCAATCCTTGATCCACTATACGGCACTCCACTCGCAGTGCAGCTCATCCCGCAGCTGGACCGCAACTTCGCGGAACATCTCAAATTACGCGACGACCAGCGTTCTATTGGCCTGCTCAGCGTGGATAACGACGATGCGACCTATGTGGGCATCGATGAAGCCACCAAAATGGCAGACGTGGAAGTCGTGTATGCTCGTTCATTCTATGCGGGCGCCAGGCACACGTCGGGAAAATGGTCGGGTGAGATCATGGCGATTCTCGCCGGGCCCGACCCCGCCGAAGTCCGAGCCGGGCTCAACGCCGCAGTGGATTACATCAGGACTCGGGCGATCTGGTATTCTGCAAATGATGACGATTCCATCGCCTTCTTCCCGCATGTCATCTCCAGGACCGGGACCTATCTTTCACAGGTGTGTAACATCCCTGTGGGCTCACCGATTGCTTATCTTGTTGCAACGCCAAATGAAGGCCTGGTCGCGCTGGATGCAGCCCTCAAAGCCGCCGACGTTACAATTGTGTCGTTGACCATGCCGCCTTCCGAAACGAACTACATGGGCGTGATGCTGACCGGTGACCAGCCTGCCTGCCAGGCAGCAGCGATGGCCTTTCAAAATAAAGTGTTGGAAGTGGCGAGTAATCCGCTAAACTATTAATGTCATTGCGAGCCCTCGCACTGAACGGATACTGAGCGACCCGTAGGGAAGACGAAGCGCAGGGTGAAGCAATCCCCTTGTCAGGTAGGAGATTGCTTCGGGCTTTGCCCTCGCAACACTTGCACCTGCTGCAAGTGCAGGTGTGACATGAGGAAATACTATGACTGACTTTGACAATGATCTTCTCTCCATACAGGAAGCCCGCACGCTGGCGACCCAGGCGCGTGACGCGCAGCGACAATTCCTTCATGCCACCCAGGCCGAAGTGGACCGCATCTGCGCGGCAATGGCTCAGGCCGCCGCAGACGCATCTGTGACGCTCGGGAAAATGGCAACCGAAGAAACGGGCTATGGGGTTCCCGAACACAAGACGCTCAAGAATTTATTGTCATCGCAATTGTTATGGCAAGCAATTAAGGATATCCCGACGGTCGGCGTCATTCGCAGTGATCCGCAAAAACGTACCTATGACATTGCCTGGCCCATGGGAGTGGTTGCTGCATTGACCCCGAGCACAAACCCGACGTCCACAACGATGTACAAGACACTTATCTCTGTCAAAGCGAAGAATGCGATCGTCGTTGCGCCACACCCGTTTGCCGCCAAATGCTGCGCCGAAACCATCCGCATTATGGCAGAAGCGGGGGAGCGGGCAGGGATGCCGAAGGGACTCATCTCCTGCATGACGCGGGTATCGCTGCCCGGCACACAGGAATTGATGAAGCATAAATATGTGGCAGTCATCCTTGCCACCGGCGGCTCGGACATGGTACGCGCTGCCCATTCCGTTGGCAAGCCTGCCTACGGCGTGGGACCTGGAAATGTCCCGGCATATGTGGACCGCTCTGCCGATCTGGCCCGCGCCGCCAAATATATCGTCGCATCCAAGGCGTTCGATCATTCTGTCATTTGTGCGACTGAACAAGCAGTCGTGGCAGATCGTCCGATCGCCGCCCAGCTCGAGGAACTGATGAAAGCCGAAGGCGCGATCTTTGTGGATGACAGGATCAAGCAGATTCTTGCAAAGAACCTGTTTGTCGGCCATCTACCGAACCCGAAAGCGGTGGGACGGAGTCCACAGCAGCTCGCCCAGTTATACGGATTCGGCGTCCCGGATTGGGCGCGTATCTTAGTCGTGAGACTTAACGGTGTCGGACGGGAAGAACCTCTTTCAGGGGAGAAATTGACCACAGTTCTCGGCTGGTATGAAGCGGATGGATGGGAGTCCGGCTGCGAACGCTGCATCGAACTGATCAACTACGGTGGGCGCGGTCACTCGCTCGTTATCCATGCGCGCGATGAAAATGTCATCATGCAGTTTGGCCTCGAAAAACCGGTCTTCCGGATTGTCGTCAATACATTCGGCACACTGGGTACCACCGGCTATACCACCGGGGTCATGCCCTCCATGACGCTTGGGTCAGGCGGTGTGGGCGGCGCGATCACCGGCGATAACATCACTGTCCATCATTTGTATAACGTCAAGAAGCTGGCGTATGAGATCCGTACCGCGCCGGATGCCGCCTTCGCGCCTGGTTCCACGGATGACCCCGCCCAGAGGCGCAACTTTACTGGAGGCGCCTCGTCACTGCCTGCATCCAGTACATCGCCTTCCATGGATTCACAGGTGGAAGAGATCGTAAGGAGAGTGCTGCTGGAGTTGAAGAAATAATCTCGCGCTGAGCGGACACTGAGCGACCCGTAGGGGAGACGAAGTGGCAGACGAAGCGCGGGAATGCAGGTGAAATGCCGCTTCGTCTACAGGCTCTGCTGCCGCTGCGCCTTCCGCTCAGCGCGGAATCATTTGGAATTAGACCTCAGATCTCAGCGATTGAACCTTTCGATCCCTGACATCCGATGTCTAGTCGGAGTAAAACCTTATTCAAAAGGAGATGTAAGCCATGCCCGTAGATGTTTCCATGATTGCATTAGGAATGGTCGAGACCAGAGGTCTGATCGGCGCGATCGAAGCCGCCGATGCAATGGTCAAAGCCGCGAACGTGACGCTGATCGGCAGTGAATATGTCGGCGGTGGATACGTGACCGTGATGGTGCGCGGCGATGTCGGTGCAGTGAAGGCTGCTACCGATGCAGGCGCGGCGGCGGCCAAGCGCGTCGGCGAACTTGCGTCGGTGCACGTGATCCCCAGACCGCACACCGATGTGGAGATGATCCTGCCGCAGAACACACGCGGCTCCTTCGGCGGACGCTCAGGCGCGAAGTAGACAGGTAAAAAATACGCAGGTCTAGCATTAAACACTGAAGAGTGTTTACCTGTTGACCTGTCTGCGTGTCTACTCTCCTCATGCCGCGTCAATTATTCACTGCGGAAGACATTCGTCGTCTCGCGCGCGAACGCGTCGAGACTCTGCTGCTCGCGCCGCAGGACATCGTCACACACGAGGCAACCGATACCGCGTTCGCACTGGGCGTGAAGCTGATCCGCGAAACGGAATCAACGGTCGGCTTTAAGAATGAAGCGCTGAGTCCGACTCTCCCGCCGCTGAAAGTGGTGCGAATGTCGGACGTCCAGGTGGAGCCATTTCTTGAGGGCAGGACCACGCCGGGCACGAACGTCTGGCTGAAGGATGTGGTCGTCACACAGGACCGTTCGCCGATGGGCGCGGGCTACATGTCACTGGACAAAGGCGAAATGCAGTGGACGCTGACGTATGACGAGATCGACATCGTGCTCGAAGGTGAGCTTGTGATCACGCGCGGTAGTGAGCAGATGCGCGGCAGGACCGGCGACGTGATCTATATCCCAAAAGGATCGAACATTACGTTTGGGACGCCGAACTGGACGCGTTTTGTATATGTTGTTTTTCCAGTGAATTGGAATGAGAAATAAATGCTGGTTTCGATATGCCTCTCGCAACGAACGCTCAAGGCTACTCAACCAGCGAGGAACGGATGAATCCGAATCTGACTGACCTTTTACAACAGACCGACCGCGTCATGAACTCAGCCGACGGTTGGCGCGTGAACTCCAAGTCGATCTCTGCCTCGAGCGTCCACGTCGGTGTGGACCTGGGGACGGCATATACTGTCCTGGTTGTGCTGGATGAACATTACCAACCGATTGCGGGTGAATACCAATTTGCACAGGTAACCCGCGACGGACTCGTCGTGGACTTTATCGGTGCGGTGGACCTGCTGCGGGCGATGAAATCAAGAGTTGAAAAGAAGCTTGGTTTCGAACTGATCGCTGCTGCCTCGGGTTATCCAGCGGGTGTGCCGCGGGCTGAAGTGCGGGCGACGGCAAGTGTGCTGCACGGGGCCGGCCTGGATTGTACGGATCTGATCGACGAGCCGACTGCCGCGAACAACGTCCTGCAGATCAGGGACGGCGCAATCGTGGACGTGGGCGGCGGCACGACAGGCATTGCCATCTTCAAAGGCGGCGAAGTGGTCTATACCGCCGATGAGCCGACAGGCGGCACGCATTTCTCACTGGTGATCGCCGGGTCGACGGGATCGACTTTCGAAGCGGCAGAAGAAATGAAGAAGGATCCGAAGGAGCAAACTCGCTTATTTCCCATCATCCGCCCGGTGATGGAAAAGGTCGGCTCGATCATCAATCGCCATATCGCAGGTCATCGAGTGGACAGGCTGTATCTGGTAGGCGGCACGTGCGCCTACCCTGGAATGGATGAAGTCATTCAGGAAGTCACAGGCGCCGAGACGCTGCTGCCGGGAAACCCGTTGTTCGTCACGCCGCTTGGAATTGCGATGAATCATTGAAGTAATCTGCTGGTCGAGTGGGTCGAGCGATAGCAAGAGCCCGTATCGAGACCAGCAGTGGCAAGCAAAATTGAAATGTGTGGTCTCGATATGTGGTGTGATGCGCCACTACTCGACCACCGGGAATACGGAGCATTATGGCAGATCAATTTTCATTACGTGTTTATTCATACCTCGACCGCATGCAGCCGCAGTATGCAGCGTTCGTAGGCACGATCACACAGGGCGACCTTCCCACCGAGGGTATGGCATCGCTCTATGTGGAGGTCGCCCCGGGCAACGAAGTCTTTCGCCTGGTGGACATCGCCGTCAAATCCACGGAAGCCCGGCCTGGCGCCCAGCTGGTCGAGCGCGAGTTCGGTATGTTCGAAGTCCATTCACGGGCGCAGTCTGAAGTGCTGGAAGCAGGGCGCATCGTGCTGGAGCGGCTGGGCTTGAAACCTGAGGAACGGATCAAGCCGTTCATCGCCTCAGTGCAGATCATCACGAACGTGGATCCGTACCAGGCGCAGCTGTTGAATCGTTTCCGCCGCGGCTCGATGCTGGTCCCCGGCGAGACGATGCTGGTGCTGGAATGCGCGCCTGCTGCCTATATCAACTATGCCTGTAACGAGGCCGAGAAGGGCGCCAACATCAAGATCCTGCATGTTTCGTCTGTCGGGCGCTTTGGCCGCATGTGGCTGTCCGGCTCCGAAGCGGAGATCCTTACAGCGCGCAACTCAGCAGTGAAGGCGCTCGAAGGGCTGGATGGAAGACCGGAGAAGTAACTTCGGTGGTCGAGTAGACTTGAGCGCTCGTTGTGAAAGGTATATCGAGACCACCAATAATTGGTAAGTAGTAATTGGCGAAGTAGAGATTGGAGATTTTGAATGCCGAAAATCTTCTATACCGAACGCGATATTGACGATATGAAGGCGCGCGGGGTCACGTCCATCGATGTGACGGACAACGTGGTGATGACCGATCTCGCCCTCGAGCGCGCCCTGCGATATGAGATGAAGATCAACCGCGTCGAACAGTCCGCGCCGAAGGCAGCGTACAGCCCTTCGGTGAACACGTATGCGGCTTATCCAAGAGAAATCGGTTCGGCTGACAGGGAGTTGAAGGAGCGGATCAGGTCCGCTGTGCTGGCGAAGCTGGACGGCCAGGTCGACGCGGTGTTGCTGGAGGCTGTGATCACGCGAGTGCTCGCAGGGATGAAGTAGGGTGGTGCAATCGTCGGAATCATCTGAAATTTACGAATGCCCGTGCCCTGCTGCTGATGAAGCCAGGGCATTTTCTTTTCGAGGAGGAGACGTTTATTTAGCGGAGGCGGTACAGGCTCCGAATTGAGCCGTGCGTTTTCCTTCCCCGTTTCGTTTAAATACATATCTGTCCTGTATCGTGTCCCTGTATTTCATCTATACCCGATATGCAGACAGATATTTTGCTGTATGCGAAATAACAAAATTGGTGAGGTAGAGTTCAATGGTACAACCCGAACAAATACAAGAACACGAAATACCAGAGGAACTGGCCCGTCCCTTAAGCATCAAAACCAGTGAATTGACCAAGACCTTCGGTGGGGAAGTGGCAGTGAATGCGATCAACCTGGAAGTCCCGGAGGGGGCGATTTTTGGGTTTATCGGACCCAGTGGCAGCGGCAAGACAACCACCATCCGCCTGCTGATGGGACTGTATCAGCCTGATGGAGGTGAAGTAAGTGTGATGGGAGTGCCTCCCACCCAATTTTCGAGGCACGATCGTGAACGGATCGGTTATCTCCCACAGCTTTTCGTTCTGTATCCAGACCTGACTGTTTGGGAGAATATGAATTTTGCTGCATCCCTGTATGGTGTCCCTTTCCTGCGCACCAAACGCCTGAATGAATTGCTCGATCTCGTCGAACTAAGAGAGGACAGGCATAAGCTCGTGCGTAATATTTCAGGCGGGATGCGGAGACGGTTGAGCCTGGCAGCCACGCTTGTTCACAATCCAGACCTGCTCTTTCTGGATGAACCCACCGCAGGCATCGACCCGATCCTGCGCAATAAGTTTTGGGATTATTTCAAACAGCTTCAATCGCATGCACGCACTCTTTTTGTCACAACACAGTATGTGAGTGAAGCCGCATATTGTGATTTTGTCGGTGTGATGTCTGAGGGCAGGCTCCTGAGCGTGAATACTCCTGAGGGACTGCGGCGGGAGGCATACGGCGGGGATATCGTCAAGGTGGGTTCCACCGAACGCATTGATTACGAGTTCAGGCAGGAGATTCAGAATCTACCAGAATTGAAAAGCAGGATCCTGAATACGACCGATTACGAAATGCAATTGCTCGTGGACGATGCCGCAACGGCAACGCCCTACCTGGTCGAATACTTTCGCGACCGCAGGGCTTCCATAAATTCGATCGAAGGTTATTTTCCGTCGTATGACGATGTGTTCGTAAGACTGATCGAAAAGCACAGGGCAGAAAATGAATAGACTTTCACGTTTTATTGTCCGATCCACGACGTTCCTGCGCAAGGAACTGGCAACAGTATTCCGTCAGCCGCGCCTGATCCTGACGTTGATCCTGGGTCCGTTCCTGATCATGCTCTTGTTCGGCTTTGCCTTCCAGACGGTGGGCCGTTCCCTACGCACAGTGTTCGTGATCAATCAGGAGAGTCCCTTTGCGCAGGAAGTAGAGGGGTTTGCCCAGACCATCGGTCCTGCTATTATTTACGAGGGGACCCAGCCCGATCGCGACCAGGCATTGAGGGAACTTGCCAGGAACAATGTCGATATGGTCATTGTCGTGCCCGATAACCCGATGGAAAGCATTCGCAACAACCAGCAGGCGGTCCTGGAGATGTACCACAATGAGATCGACCCGATCCAGGTCGACTATGTAAGACAAGTGGGCAGGCTGTACGTCGATTCGTTGAATCGAAGGGTTCTGCAGTCCGTCACCGAGGAAAATCAGGCGGAGGCAGGTACTCTGCAGC
>DATFET010000120.1:0-6876 GCA_035250835.1 Anaerolineales bacterium | reverse complement strand
TGCCTGGCCTTTCTTTTGGAACAGTCGTCAGGGTGGGATTCGCCTTCTATCAACCACTTCCTGAGTGCGGATACCATCGTGCCGGGCTATGCCAATCCGCAGAACCTGAATAGATATAGCTACGTGCGCAATAATCCGCTCAAATATACCGATCCGAGCGGGCATATGCTGGATGATGGCTGCCGAACGGAGGGCTGTGGCGGTGGAGGTTCTGGTAGTGGGAACTCAGGTGGGGGAGGTGGGGATTACTGTTCGACTCATCCCAATGCCTGTGGTGGAAACGGCAGTGGAGGCTCTGGAAACTCAGGTAGTGGAGGTAGCTTGAGTGGCAGTGGATTATCCTCAACTTGTTCACCAGGATCATATTCGCCGCGTTGTCCTGGTTGGCATTTCTACAGAATAACAAACATAGTTTGTCCTGCCTATCTTCATTGTACCGCAGCACAACTGCAGGATTATCTTTATAGATTTGCATATCCTGGTCAAGACCCGAATAACCCTGTTCGCAATGATGCTAAAAACTGGGTCTTCGTTGGTATTCTCCCACTAGGCCAAATCCAAACCCAAGTAAATGGATTAATGATAACCAACGTTACACAACCACTTCATTTAATGTATGATGGTCAAATTGAAAGACGGGCAATACAAGCTTCAGACGGCTCGTGGTCTATAGTCACTACGGGCATGGGAAATAATGTACAAATTCCGTTTGTTCCAGAAGGCCCTTCTGGTCTCGAATATTCACAAATGACAAATGTTGACTTTGCTCCTCTAAACCAGGATTTAGGTCCTGGGGCCTTCCATGACCTTGATGGGGCTATGCTAAATTATATCGTGGGACATCAATAGAAGCTAATAAGGATGATCATGATACAAATAAAGCATAAGAAAATACTTATACTCTCTGGTTTTCTTGTTACTATCGCGATTTGCGTTGCGATGGTCTTTGGAGCCCAGAAACTCTTGAAAACCTGGAGAGCAGGATTCGGTACATCGTACCCGCAAAAGACGTTAGATGTCAATATCGGTCTCAGTCAGCGGGAGAAGTTTTTCGAACAACTAACAAGATTTGCTGATGCCCATGATTTCAAGATACACATAGGTCCTACAACACCGTCAGGTGATACATTTAATATCAATATGTCACGTAAAGATGTAATAGTGATTGCCAATAACGTTGTTGACACAAAAACGTTTCATATTGCTTTTTATGACGAAGACCCTGCTAACTCGGCACCTGAAGAGGGCATTGACCGTTTATATAATGATCTCAAGAGCTTTATCAATGAGATTCCAAATGTACTGATCACAGAAAAGCGAAAAGGCTTGACTATCACAATAGACGAAAGTCAGCGCGAGGAACTTTTTGCTCGACTGCAACAGCTCGCAGATAAACATTCACTTAAGTTTGAATTAACTCTCAGCTCAGATAGGTCACTTTTCCAGGCCGAGATCCACGGCGATGGCCTCCATATAACAAGTGAGCCTCTGGTAGGTTCTCCCGAAACCGTTGTTATCGATTTCTATGTCGACTATCATCAGGTTCCAACTTCCACTTCCTTAGAGACTGTGGATGAATTATTTAATGAACTCAAGAGCCTTCTTGGCGAAATACCAAATGTGACGATTACGGAAGAGAAGTAGGAATACCGAGCCTCACACCAGAAGGAAAGCCAAACTGTATCTGAAAATAGAATTGCTCTGTAATGGACATGACCGTTCTTCATAACGATCTGGCGGAGCGCGGGGATTGGGAAGTGTATAGGGGATGATCAGCTTTCTGTATCGAATGGCTTATATTCACAACGGAGAAGCGAACAAGAGTTGTATAATAAGAGAGTGAAACCGAAAGTTTACATCGAGACCAGTGTCATCAGCTATTTGACGGCTCGTCCCAGCCGCGATCTTCTCGTCGCTGCAAATCAACAAGTTACCCAGGACTGGTGGCAGAACCGACGTCCGGCCTTCGAGATCTATGTATCACAATTAGTCGCACGCGAGATAAATTCAGGCGATGCGGAAGCAATCGTACGTCGCCAGGAGGCAATCGCCCATTGCACCTATTTGGACATCACTCCCGATGCCGTCCGCCTGGCAGAGAGGTTGATTGAGCGTAAGGCAATTCCAAGACAAGCCGTAGAGGATGCGCTGCACATAGCCGTGGCGACCGTCGGCGGCATGGATTACCTTGTGACCTGGAATTTCAAACATATTGCCAACGCGGCCTTGCGCGCCAATGTGGAGTTGGTTTGCAGGCTTGATGGCTATGAACCAGCGGTGATTTGTTCGCCCATGGAATTGATGGAGGCGTAATATGTGGAACGATCCCATTGTTGAAGAGGTACGCAAAGTGCGAGAGGCGCACGCTCAGAAATTTCATTATGACTTGCAAGCCATCGTTGCCGACCTGAAAAAACAGCAGAAAGCCAGTGGTAGGAAATTTGTCACCCTGCGGCCTAAAAAACCCCTTGTATTGCCAAAAGCCAAGGTGGACAGAACAAAATAATCGCTTAGAACAATGCAACACAAAACGGTCAGCGGGGCAATCCGTCTGAGGCTGTCTTCGCCTTATATTAACCACTTCCTGAGCGCGGACACCATCGTGCCGGATATGTCCAATCCGCAGTCCACATCGCAGCATGAGCGTAAACATGGCTCGATCACGCACTTCATCAATCGCTGCAAAGTATGTGCGCAAGTCCTGTTCATTGACGGGCCGCGGCAGTCTCTGTGGCTCACGCAAATAATGCCGCTTCGGGATCACGGGGCATGTCAACGGCGCGCCTTCGGCAATCAGGAAGCGGTAGAATGAAACTACGGCTGCCAGGTACTCTGTTTATAACCCCTTTGAATATGGTAATTCACGAATTCATCCAGATCCCGCGGGCGGATATCTCCAGCGCTGCGGTGACCTGTTACATTTATGAATACAACGAGGTCACATTGATAATCACGCCATGTCCGCGCCTGTGGGCTGCGCATTCGTATCCAATTTACAAACCGCTCGATGTTTGCTAACATGAGTCACAACCTGCCTTGTAAAAACTTTTTACGTCCCCCTATTTCACTACGGATATTGCGGTTTCGCCCTTATATACTGTTGGCGAATTTACGTTGCAGCAGAATCTGTCAGCATGTTATGAAAACAGACAGGCATTCACCTGTCCGTTGGTGATTCATTCATTGATATTCTTGAACCGCTTGGTGACACCTTCCCCGAGCAGGGCGGCTGCTTTTTCGTGACCCGCGTCGATGGCGAGGTCGAGCGGGATTTTGCCGCCGTCACTCTTGAGGGTCAGGTCGGCGCCGCCCAGGAGCAGGGCCAGGATCGTTTCCACATCGCCGTTCTGGGCTGCGGCGTGCAGCGGTGTGAAGCCGCCCTGCTCGCGCACGTTCGGTAGGGCACCCAGGTCCAGCAGCATTTTGACGATCTTGTGATGTCTGCCCGCGGCCGCCGAATGGATCGGGGCAGCATTGAGCTCGTTGCGTGACGGAGAATTGATCGGCGCGCCCGCCTTGGCAAGGTATTCGGCAGTATCGTGATGACCGAAGAAGCAGGCCAGTCCCAGCGGCTGGAAGCCATCCTCGGCATAGGCATTGACGAGCTGCGGGTCGCGCGCCAGCAGGCGGATGACGTGGTTGATCTTGCCCGTGGCTGCTGCTTCGAAGATCGAAAGAATGATTGCTTTATCCGCAAGAAAGGATGCAATCTCTGGTTCGTGATAATAGGCGGCGACCAGGACCGGGCTCAACCCGTTCTCGCGGACATGGATCAGGTTCGGGTCCACGATGAGCTGGCGCTCCACTTCGTAGCGGTTGCCCTGGCGGATCGCGTCAAAAAAGCCGATGCTCATTCAATTACAGTTTTCCCATTCCTGTAGAACAGATCCCCATCCAGGGTGATCTCGGATTCGGCCATGTCGCACAACATATCCCAGTGCAGGCCTGACTCGTTCCTGCCTCCGCATTCCGGGAAGCCCGCCCCCACAGCAAAATGAATCGTCCCGCCGATCTTCTCGTCGAAGAGCATGTTGCGGGTGAAGCGCTGGATGCCGTAATTCGTGCCGATGCCCCATTCGCCCAGCACGCGGGCGCCTTCGTCAATATTGAGCATGGAGGTCAGGAACTCCTGGTTCTTCTCCGCCTGCTCGCGGACGACCCGGCCGTTCTCGAACCACAGCTGGATGTCGGTCACTTCCTGACCGTTGTACAGCGCGGGATACCCGAAGCGGATCCAGCCGTCGACCGAGTCCTCGACCGGGCTGGTGAAGATCTCACCATCCGGGAAGTTATAGCGTCCGTCCGAGATCTCGAAGCGGCGGTCCCTGATCGAGAGAGTGATATCCACGTTCGAGCCTTTGAGGACTGCCCGGTCATGACCTTTCAGCCAGCCTGCCAGCAGTTCCTGTTTCCGTCCCTGCTCCTTCCAGAAGGCGAGCGGGTCGTCCTCGTTCAACATGCCGGCACCGTACACAAATTCCCTGTAATCGGCGAGACTCATGTCTGCATCCTGAGCCATGGCGTGGGTGGGATAGACGGTGAGACACCAGCGGTGGGTCCCTTCCGCTGAGCGCTGCATCAACCGGGTGGAGAGAGGTGCGTTGGCTTTGCGGCTGCGAGCCATGCGCGAGCCATCGATGCCTGCCAGGTTTCGGCTGTTATGGTCAGAATCGATGTAGAGCGAAGCATCGAAAGTTTCCACAACCAGCTTTCGGAGTGGAGAAACAAAGTCCAACTGCTCATCCGAGGCATGCCTGTAAAATAATTCTTCCGCGCCCGGCATACGCTGGTCCACAAAGATGTGCGCGCCCGCTCGAACGGCCCGCTCATACACAGCCAGGTTCAATTCCTCCGCCAGCGGGGTGGTGCGCAGCCAGAACTGCTGCCCAGGCTTGAGCTCCAGGGCGTAGTCCACCAGCACTCGGGCGAGTTTCTCAACGCGCAGATCAGCCATCCAGTCTCCTAGGAAAACAACGGTTCGTATTGCCTGCCCGATTCTATCATTTCCTCGATTTGGTCATGGCCCAGCTCGCTGAAGTTTTCACAGGCCCTGATCATCAGCGGCAGGATGCGCACGTCGCCGGCTGTGCACAGGCCAGTCACCTCATACGAGAGGGCAAAATTGACCGCACGCTGGATCTCGTCCATCTGGTCGAACGGCTCATACCAGGTGGTGGCGGTGTGTTTTCTATCTCCCCAGGGTGCCCTGGTGATGGCTTTGATCACCATCGTGCCGACATCCCTGGCCCGGCAGACGGAGATCAGCTCCTTGGCGTGCCGTCTGTACTGCGGGTTTGCCATCTGGACGAAGTTCAACGGGAACAGGACCGAGTCGAAGTCGAACCGCCTCAATGCTTCGAGATAGATCTCCGGCGCGTCCACGCCGTGACCGGTGATCCCAATATTTCGAATCAGTCCTTCCCGACGCGCTTCCTCGAAGGCTTCCAGCGCGCCGCCCTTCATGGTGATCGAGTCCAGCTCCTGCAGGGTGGTGATGGCATGGGCCTGGTACAGGTCGAAGGTCTCCGTTTGCAGGCGCTGGAGAGAGCCTCGAAGCTCCTTCCAGGCGCCCTCTTTGGTCCGTTCCATGGTTTTGCAGCCCAGGAAAAATCGCTCTCGCTCACGCGGCATCCATGGGCCGACGCGCTCCTCCGCCTGTCCATAGGACGGGGCAATATCGATGTGGTTGATGCCCGCCTCGATGACCTGTTCCATGACCCGGTCGGCATCCTCCTGCGAAATTTGACTGAATGCCGCCGCTCCAAAAATAGCGATCGTGCTCATGTGACCGGAGCGTCCAAACCGACGTTTTAGCATTTCTGTCTCCTTATTCTTCATCTTCCGTCTTCTGCCGCCCATACACCCTGTCCACGGCTCTTGCGATTTCTTCCGCCGTATGGGTTTCACACGCCACCAGCGGGCGGCCAGCACCGTTCACTTCCTTTCCCCCGGCACTCATCACCCGGCTGCCCATATATTTTCCCTCCGAATCGTACACAACATACATGTGATACAGCTTGCCGCATACGATGCAGCCGTGCATCTCGCCTTTTGTCCTTGGGTCAGACATATCGCCTCCAAATTTTTAAAGTCACTTTATTCACCGATAATTTTCACCAATACCCGTTTCCTTCTGCGTCCGTCGAACTCCCCATAAAAGATCTGCTCCCACGGTCCAAAATCCAGCTGGCCTTCCGTGATGGCGACCACGACCTCACGTCCCATCAGCTGGCGTTTCATGTGGGCGTCGGCATTATCCTCACCTGTGTCATTGTGGCGGTATGGGTCGACCGGTTCATGCGGCGCCAGTTTCTCCAGCCATTTGTCATAGTCACTGTGCAGTCCGCTTTCATCGTCGTTGATAAAGACCGAGGCGGTGATATGCATGGCGTTCACCAGCACCAGACCCTCCCTGACCCCGCTCTCGCGCAAAGCTTCCTCCACCTGGCGGGTGATGTTGACAAACCCGCGCCGGCTGGGGATATTGAACCAAAGCTCCTTGCGGTAGGATTTCATGTCTGCCTCAGAAATGATCCCGCGCAGACATAAATATCCATGAGCGACTTCTTCATTTGGAGATCGTCAACATATACACCGTTGTTGCTGCGCGAGGAATGGATCATCTTCCAGCCGCCCAGGCTGACGCCTACGTGGGTGATGCTTCGGCTGCCGTCCCCTTCGCCGAAGAAGAGCAGGTCGCCGACTACAAAGGGCGGTTCAACGGATTTCGCCGCGGCGCACTGCATGTCGGCGTCACGGGGGATTTCGATGCCGACCCAGCGGTGGAGCAGGCGTGCAAAGCCCGAGCAGTCGATCCCATTACCGCTCGTCCCGCCCCAAAGATAGGGGACGCCGATCATGCGCTTTGCATCCTCG
>DATFET010000075.1:0-17073 GCA_035250835.1 Anaerolineales bacterium | reverse complement strand
GTCGTCGCCCTCAGGCACAGATGCGACCAGGACGGTCTTGTGGGTGCCCAGCTTGAAGTTGGCGGGACAGACCAGGTTGCCAACGTTTTCAACGATGAGCAGGTCATATAGTGTGAGATCAAGTTTATCCAGTGCACCCTTCAGCATGACCGCGTCCAGATGGCAGTCACCGCCTGTGTTGATCTGGATCGCAGCCAGCGCGCCGGCTGCGGCAGCCCGGTCCGAGTCGATCGAGGTAGCGATGTCCCCATCGATCGTTGCCACGCGCAATCTTCCTCTCAGGCGCGGCAGGGTCTGCTCGATCAGCGACGTTTTCCCCGCCCCCGGCGAAGCGAGGATGTTGATGGAAAAGACGCCTGCTGCTTCCAGACGATGATAGTTTTCCCGTGCCAGACGGTCATTAGCATTGAGAATATTTTCGACAACGGCGATATTTTGGGGCATGTATGGTTCCTGACAAATGAAGATCTACATAATATGCAACAGAAAGCTTTTCATTCCACATCGATCGATTCAAGCTGAAATTCTTCGCCTGCGATAATCCGGGCACCGATGGCGCTGCACTTCGGGCAGACCAACTCCCGGTCGGTGGGATGATATTTTTCAAGACAGTTCAAGCACTGCAGTTCGGCGGGCACGCGTCGGAAATGTAATGCGGCCTGCTCAGCGATCGTATCCCTGGCGATGATCTCCCAATAAAACTGGATCGAGTCATCGACCATGCTGGAAAGCTCACCCATGACAATGTACAGATCGGTAACGCGACTGGCATCCGCAGTTTCGGCGTGCTGCAATGCAATTTTCAATAAAGATTCGGTAATGGATAATTCGTGCATGGCTGCTATTCCAATATGTTCCTGTCGTTCATCCAATCCCAGATCAGCTCAACAGCCTGCGGGACGAGCGCGGCAGTTTCTTCAGAGAGCTGCCGTGAGAAAAGGAAACGATGACCCAGCACGGAAAGCAGGGCTGCATCCGGCTTCTTACCGTAGATGGTTTCACACATGGAGAGGAGCGATTGCGGCGTCAGGTGATGAGTGAATGGGGAATGTTGAAATTCACATTTCACGTCGATGAGCCGCGCAGGCGCGGGGATACAGCCGCTATGCGCATCGATAAAGCAAACGTGCTCATAAGAGCTGATATCTTCAGCCATTTCGGGCGTGAGCTGAAGATAAAAAGCAAAATCAATCCGCGCCTGCTCTGAAAACTCATCCTGATAGGATTCGGGTGAGGGTAAACCAAGTTTCAACGTAATCGCACGCAGGATATGCCAGGCAACGCCATCGTCTTCGCGGTCCGGGTTTCCATAACCGATAAGCAATAATTTTTTCAAGCGTGATCTCTTTTCCAATAAACTTCTTAAAGCATGAGTCAAGACTCAGGAAATAATCGTGTCCTCCACGATCCTGTCTGCTGGATTTAATGCCGGTACTTCCGGAATGATTACTCGCCGTAACCACTTCCCAGGATGTAGCTTTCCAGTTTGCCGATTGTGCCCTGGTTCTGTTCGAGCAGGGCTTCGGCGAGTCGACGGATGGAGACCATGCCAACGACGCGTTCCTTTTCGAGCACGGGCAGATGGCGTACGTGATATTTGCGCATCAATTCAACACACCCTTCCAGGGTGGTCTCCGGCTTGATCAGGACCATCTGACTGGTCATCACATCCGAGAGGATCGTAGTTTTTGCAGACCTGCCCTTGACTTCGCCTTCACGCGCATAATCACGCTCGGTAAAGATCCCAACGATTCTTTCATCTTCCGTCACCAGGACCGCGCCGACGTTTCCTTCATACATTGCCTGCAGTGCGTCGAAGACGGTTGCAGTGGCTGGAACAGTGTAGATTTTGGTTTCCGCTTTTTCGTCTAGTATCTTGCGAACGGTTGTCATAAGCAGGCTCCTTTGGATGGTTGTGAAAAAACGTAGTCGCGTTTCAGTGTCCTGACCAGTGAGCCGTCCGGGCCCAGGATGTCGAGCTGTATGGGCATCTGACCGACCGCATGAGTCGAGCACGAAAGGCATGGATCGTACGCACGGATTGCCGCCTCGACGCGGTTCAACATGCCTTCATCGACAACTGGTCCCTTCACGTACGTCTTGGCTACACTGTCAACCGCATTGCTCATTGCCCAGTTGTTATGCCCGGTGGAGACGATCAGGTTGATGCGGGTCAGTTTGCCGTCTTCATCGGCGGTGTAATCATGGATCAGTGTGCCGCGCGGCGCCTCGAGCACGCCCACCCCGTGTCCCTGGTAGTCCTTGTGGGTATTGAGAATATCGGTGCTGAGGAGATCCAGATCTTCGCACAGGACGCGAATGCGCTCGATGGCAAACAGCACTTCGATCAGGCGGGCGTAGTGATAGTACAAGGTATTTTCCACAGGCCTGCCATCATTCCAACTCTTGAAGACCCTCAGTTCATCATTTGCCAGCGGAGTATCGATCTTTTCGGCGAGGTTCAAGCGTCCGAGCGGACCGACGCGATATACGCCGTCCGGGTAGCCTGTCTTCTTGTAATACGGGAATTTCAGGTAGGACCACGGTTCCACGTGTTCGGAGATGAAGTCCAGATAATTCGCGATGGGGAAGCGCTCGAGTTCAGCACCATCACGGTTGATGAGACGTACGTTACCCTCATACAGTTCGAACCCATTTTCAGGAGTGGTCAAGCCGAGGTAGCCAGTCGGGAATACGGCGAACTTGTTGATATCCTCCATGTTCTTTTCTGCCCAGTCCTTCATGATCTGCAAGCCGATTTGGGTCGTTTCAATCGCCGCATCTACACCTGCCAAAATGGAGTCGCGTTCAGCTACGCTTAGAGCCTTGTTCACACCACCCGCTAGCGCGAAGACCGGATGGATTCTTCGTCCGCCCAGGATCTTGATGACCTGCTGACCGAACTTCCGCAATTGAACGGCTTTAACCGTCAGCTCAGGATTTGCGCCGATCAGGCCGACCACGTTCCGGATCTCTGGCGCGGCGTCGAAGCCGAGCAGCAGGTCCGGTCCGGCCAGCTCGAAGAAGTGCATCCCGTGACTCTGGATGATCTGTCCCATGTGCATCAGCTCACGGAGCAGGCTGGCAGGACGCGGTGGGGTCTGACCCGTGAGCGCGTCGCTGGCCTTGGCAGCTGCCAGGTGATGGCTGACCGGGCAGATCCCGCAGATGCGCGGCGTGATCTGAGGCATTTCAAAGTACAGGCGGCCTTCGCAGAATTTTTCAAACCCACGAAATTCATTGACGTGCATGTACGCACGTCCAACACTGCCATCCTCCAGCATATGGATGGTCACTTTGGCATGGCCTTCGATTCGGGTAACGGGTTCAATGGTGATTTTTTGTGTCATGATAATCTCCGGTCTTGGTGTCATTGCGGGCGGCGTTCCTTGCAGCGAAGCAATCTCCTCATACTGCTGGGAGATCGCCACGTCAGGCTAACGCCCTCCTCGCGATGACAGCCTGATCTAATGCCAATGCAGAAGTTCATCTTTGAGTTCGGGCTTTCGTCCCTGCGCCAATTCGACGAGGACATGGAAGATGACATCTGCATCGGGTGGACAGCCGGGAACGTTGAAGTCCACGGGAACGACCTCGTGGATGGCGCGTGCTTCAGTCATCGTCGCGAGTTCCGGGTCGTTCGGGATCTGGCTGTCGGGTTCGTTGCTCTCCGCCTCCATGTAGGCGCGGCGGAGAGCCGCCTCCACACCGCAGAAGTTTCGCATGGCTGGCACGCCGCCAAACACCGCGCAGTCACCGAGAGCGACAAGGATTCTTGCGCGTTGGCGCATCTTATGAGCCACCTCTTCATTGGCGCTGTTGTTGATGCCGCCTTCGAGCACGCCCACGTCCACGCCGCTTTCATCGGGCTCCTTCAGATCTGTGATGGGAGTGGCGCGCAGGTCAGCCAGTTCGACGATCTTCAGGATACGCTCGTCCATGTCGAGCAGGGACATGTGGCATCCTGCGCATCCACACATCCAATCGGAAGCAATTTTTGGTTTGTTCATAAGATCCTCTAATTCAAAGCGACACTGGATGGGTGAGCCAGGATGGCTTCCTTCCAGTTGCTTTCCAGGGAAATATTCATCTGTGCGGCGATATCGCTCAGTACAGTCAAGTTATCGTGAATGTTTTCGGAAGCTGTGATGGCTTGGGTTGTCTTACGGACGCGTCCATCCAGGTTGATGTAGTGACCTTCCTGCTCTGACCAGATCGTGACGGGGAGAAGGACATCCGCCTGTTCGGTGAGTTCGGATTCGTAGCTGGCCTGCACGACCAGATAAGAGGCTTTCATAATGCGTTCGATAAAAGACTTTGAAACATAACCATCGCCAAGCGCCACGTACACAGTCTTTTGTCCGTTCAATTCAAAGACCCGCTCAAGCCCCAGCAGCGCAGCCGTGAGGCTGTTGGTCTCACCCTTGATCGAGATCAATCCAGCGCGTTCACCGTCCACCGCGCCAACGAGAACAGCCAGCTGGTACAGTTCTTCAACAAGTCGTTCGTCGCGTTGGGCAGCGATGCCTTTGCCAAACAGGATCACCGGCGTGATGGAGTTTGCCAGGATCCGCGCAGTCTGTGTCAGTTGTTCAAGAGAAATTCCCGTGGTGCGGATAGCTTCCTCGATGCGGATATCTGTATCGGAAATGCTCATGGAGCGGCGCTCCAAACCTTCTTTCACGATGATCGCCTGAAGTCCAAGGATGAGCGCCAGGTCAGAGCCTGCTCTGGGTTTAAGGGAAAGGTTGGCCAGGTCATCCAATTGATTGGCTTCGGGATCGATGTTGATCAGGCGCGTGCCTTTGGGCAGGTTGCGCTTGAACAGGAATCCCGCCACCTTGTGAGTGCGACCTACGTTGGCGCCGAAGCACAGGACGGTATCCGCTGTGCGCAGCGCGTCCAGCTTGCCTTCGAAGGCGCCCTGTTTCTGCGCAAATTGAGAGGTGACGGCGGTGGGCATCCCTTCTTCGAGACTGGTCACCAGTTGACTGCCGGCGAACAAATCCTTGAACGCCGTAAGCGCTTCTGCAGAAAGTCGCGTGGAAGCGATCGCGGCAATGCCATCTTTTTTGGCCGCGAGCGGGGACAATTTGCTTGAAACTTCATTCAGTGCCTCTTCCCAGGAAACCGGCTCGAGCCTGCCGTTCTTCTTCATCATCGGAGTCGTGATGCGTTTGCGCGTTTCATTGATGAGGTTATATCTTCCAAATTCACACAGAACGCCGTGATTGACACTGCCGTCCCAGTCGCCTTCGATGCGGACAATGCGATTGTCGCGGACCAGGATACGGATCGAGCAGCCAACCGAGCAGCCATTGCAGATCGACTTGACCTCCGTCAAATCCTTATCGTGCATCTGGTAGGCGCTGGTCTTGTCGATCAGCGCGCCGGTCGGGCAGACCTGCACACAGCTTCCGCATTTGACACAGGTACTTTCACCCAGCGGGACATCGATATCCGCGACGACCATGCTCTTTGCGCCGCGTTCCGCTACCGAGAGCGTAAAGTTTCCCGCCATCTCGGCGCAGGCGCGCACGCATCGTCGGCACAGGATGCAGCGATTGTTATCCAACACGAAATAGGGGTGGGATGTATCCACCACAAAATTATTCCAGCCCGGTTGGATGGGCCAATGGGTCATTTCTTCATGGTAGGCGGCATTCTGTAACTCACAGTCACCGCCGCTGACCTGGCAGAACGGGCAGAAGTGGTTACGCTCGCTAAACAGCATTGAAAGCACAAACTTGCGGGATTTCTTCAACGCCTCAGTTTCCGTTTGGACTACCATGCCATTGTTGACCGGCAGCGTACAGGATGCCATTGGCACGCGTACTCCCTGTACTTCCACGATGCACAAACGGCATCCGCCATAGGGAGTCAATTCCTTATGGTCGCATAACCTCGGAATATAAATGCCGGCCATCTCTGCGGCACGCAAAACCGTCGTTCCCTCCGGAACTTCCATCTGTTTTCCATTGATCGTAATCTGTACCATGCATTCCTCTTTTTACGCGTGTTCAATTTCCAGCAGCATTTCACACTTGCCAGCAGGACAGCTTCCCAAAAGGATGTGTGCTTCGGTTTCTGTCCTAAAGTGCTTCAACATGTCTCGTATCGGGACCGCGGCGGTCTGACCCAGGCCGCAGTTGGATACCCTTTCCATTTCTTGTGCCAGGCTGATGAGGACATCCAAATCTTCAAGTCGGCCGTGTCCTTTGGAGATCTGATCGACGATCTGATAGGCGCGCTGCGTTCCCACCCGGCAGGGCGTGCACTTCCCGCACGATTCAAAACGGAAGAATTGCAGCAGGACCTTGACCAGGTCCACGATACAGGTGTTCTGATCACAGATCAGCAGCGCGCCGGAGCCGAGCGAAACTCCAGCCTTGCGGAAGGAATCGAAATCCATGGGCGTATCCTGCAAACTTGCCGGGATGATTGATCCGCTTGAGCCGCCGGTCTGCGCCATCCGCAGGATACTGCCCGGCTTCATCCCTTTTGCATAAATGTTGATCACTTCACGCAATGTGATGCCCATCGGCACTTCGATCACGCCGCTGAAATTCACGTTGCCCATGATCGTGTACACCTTGGTCCCCGGGCTGGAGGGCGTTCCCAACGAGCGGTACCATTCCGCTCCGTTGCGGATGATTGCCGGGATGTTCGCCAGCGTCTCCACGTTATTGACCAGGGTGGGCTTGTTCCATAAACCATGCGTGACCGGATAAGGCGGTCGGGAACGCGGCTCACCGCGCTTGCCCTCGATCGATTCGATCAGTGCCGTTTCTTCTCCGCAGACATAGGCGCCGGCACCGCTATGCAAATGAATGTGGAAGTTGAATTCCGTATTGAAAATATTCCTTCCGAGAAAACCATGTTCCTCAGCCTGCTCGATTGCCTGTTGCAAGCGGTGATAGGCAAGCCCATACTCACCGCGTATGTAGATATAGCCTTCGTCTGCACCCAGGGCATACCCGGCAATCGCCATCCCTTCGAGGATCGTGTGTGGATCGCCTTCGAGCACGATGCGGTCTTTGAATGTGCCGGGCTCACTTTCATCCGCGTTGCAAATGGCATATTTCTTGTTTCCGTGCGCCATGCGGACGAATTTCCACTTCCGGCCGGTCGGGAATCCCGCGCCGCCGCGACCCTGCAAGCCCGATTTGTCGATCGTTTCGATCACCTGTTCCGCGGTCATCTCGGTCAGGGCTTTGCCGAGTGCCTGATAACCGTGTTCAGCGATAAACTCTTCGATATTCTCAGGATCGATGCGGCCGGCGCGCTCCAGTACGATCCGCTGCTCGGCTGGGTTGTATCCCTTATGAGACCGCAGCCAGCCGATGTTGCCGCTCAATTGTTTGGGTGGAGCGACCAGGTCGGCTGCGATGCGGCCCTTGTAAAGATGTTCCTCCACCAGGAACCGCGCATCTTCCGGCTTGAGCGGTCCGTAGACCGTCGCTTCCGGGTAAACCACAACCAGCGGCAGGATGTTGGAAGTTCCGCTATTCGAGAACGCGGCAATCTCCACCTCACCTTGAAGATCATAAGCGATCAGAGCTTCGGTCAAATGCTGGATCAAATCGTTTGCCCCGAGCCGAATACTCTCGGGATCGTTCGAGACCAGGATCATGGCACGTTTCGTTTGCATGGTTTCAGTTCCTACTCGTACCGCTCTAGAATTTCATCGATCTCATCCGGGCTGACGTTCCCATATAGATCCTCATCGATCAGCACGACCGGACCGACACTGCACAGCCCCAGACAGGAAGTTGTGACCAGGGTCCACTTCTTGTTAAATGTGGTTTCGCCGTTCCTGAGATTCAGCTTCTCGCAAAGTGCATCCCAAACCGGTTTGCCGCCCACCACATGGCAAGGTGCATTTTCACAGAATTTGATGATGTGTCGCCCGCGCGGTTTGGTGGAGAGCATGTCATAGAAACTGGCAAGCCCAAAGAGCTGGCTTTTGGAAACGTACGTGTGCGACTCATCCGCCTTGAGTTGCTCTTGCACTTCCTGAAATGCCTCAGCCGGGATGTATCCCAACTCGTGGTTGATCTCGCTCAGAATGGGAATCAACGCATCTCTCTTTGCTCCGTGCTTTTCGATAGCTTCACTGACAATAGCGGAGACATCTCGTTCTTGTACAGGTGCGATCATCAGACCTCTATGAATGAATTTCTTTCTCAAGACTCGACCAGAATGGCATTGAAGTTGCATACCTGCACGCAGATGCCGCAGCGGATACAGGTTTTGTCATCGATGTGATGGATTTGTCGGCGTTCACCGTGGATGGCTTCGACCGGGCAATTGCGCGCACAGACTGTACAGCCGGTGCAGATCGGCTCCTGGATCTCCATACGGATCAGCGGACGACAAACTTTTGCCGGGCAGCGCTTTTCGTAAATATGCGCTTCATATTCGTGGCGGAAGTTTTTCAGTGTGCTGATGACCGGGACCGGCGCGCCCTGACCCAGACCGCACAGGCTGTTGCGCGAGACCTCAAAGCATAAATCTTCGAGCGCTTCAATATCTCCTGCCTCGCCTTTGCCCGCGCAGATTTTTTGCAGGAGCTCCAGGATGCGGCGAGTCCCTACACGGCAGGGCGTGCATTTGCCGCAGGATTCCGCCTGGGTAAAGTCCATAAAGAAGCGGGCAATGTCCACCATGCAGGAAGTCTCGTCCATTACGACCAGACCACCCGATCCCATCATGGAACCGGCCCGGGTCCACGCTTCGTAATCGAGCGGCAGGTCCAGGTGCTGCTCAGTGAGACATCCACCCATGGGACCGCCCGTTTGCACGGCTTTGAACTTTTTGTTGTCCCTGATTCCGCCGGCAACATCGAAGATGAGCTCCCGCAGGGTAATGCCCATCAGCACTTCGATCAGGCCCGGCTTGACGACATGCCCGCCGACCGCAAAGGTCTTGGTACCTTTGGATTTTTCCGTACCCATGCTGGCGTACCATGCCGCGCCGTTTAATACGATTTGCGGCACGTTCGAATACGTCTCGACATTGTTGTTGTTGCTGGGCTTGTCCCACACACCTTTGACGGAGGGGAAGGGCGGTCGTGGATGCGGCTCGCCGCGCATCCCCATAATGGACGCGATCAACGCTGTCTCTTCACCGCACACGAACGCGCCGGCCCCGACTCGCACTTCGAGATCGAAGGAGAAATCTGTTCCGAGAATGTTCCTGCCCAGGAAGCCAAACTCGCGCGCCTGTGCGATTGCGATATTGAGCGTCTCGACCGCGATTGGATACTCCGCGCGGCAGTAGATGTATCCGTAGCTCGCGCCGACTGCGTACGCCCCGATGATCATTCCATCGATCACAGAGTGGGGATCGCCCTCCAGAACGCGGCGGTTCATGAACGCGCCCGGGTCACCCTCATCTGCATTGCAGAATCCGGGCACCGACTTCAGGCTGAATCTTCCCTCAGCCATTTCCGCGGCCAGTTTCAAAAGCGGGATTCCCAACCCGACGCTTCGTGTGGAGCGCGTAGTGTAAAACGGATCCTGGAACTTTTGCACTGTCTCAGCATCCATGCCGCGCCCATCATCTGTCACACAAACGCAGAGAATATCCTGATGCAAATCTTCATGGACTTCGATCGTGATGTTCTGGCTTGCTGCGGCGACACTGTTTTCAGCGATTTCCAGCAGGTGCAGGGCAATCTCTCTCATTCTGCTACTTCTGGACCTTTCTCAGGATTTGCGGGAACTTATTCGGGCGTAATTTTCCCTGTACTTCTTCATTGACCACAATCACAGGCGCCTGACTGCAAGCGCCCACACAGCGGCATTCCTCCAGCGTGATCTGCCCATCGGGTGTGGTCTGACGCAGGTCGATGTTCAGCATCTGCTTGGCTTTTTCGACCAGCTGCGGCACGCCAGCCACATAACAAGCCGTACCCAGGCAAAACTTGATCGTGTGTTTGCCGCGCGGTTGTGTTTTGAAAAAGGAATAAAAGGTCACGACGCCATGAACCTGTCCCAGTGGCACCTTCAAATTTCTGGCAATATAAGCCTGCATGGAGGGGGAGACGTGCCCGACCTTTCCCTGGACCTCGTTCAACACAAGCATCACTGCCCCCTGGCGGTCTTTGTTTTCAACGATTGCCTGGTCAATAATGATTTTCTGGTCTACCACCCTGAGTGGATCGTTATCAGGTATTTCTTCCAGCACACGATTCATAGTCGGACACCCTCGACAATAATTGTGATGTTTTTCACAAATAGTTTAACCCCTCGTACTGAAATCGTCAATCGCCAAATGTCATATAAAAGAGGGTGTAATTCAGGTAAATGATCTTGGTTCGATGTACACTTCGCGGCCCTCATTGTGGTTAAATGCCATGCGGATCTCCGTCAGGGTAGGGGAAAGCAGAGTGAAGATGGTCGTCCCCAGGAATTCATCCAGCCGGTGGACGTCTCCGCTTTGGATCATGGGATACTTCCGCAGGACGGGAAAGGTCGCTGCGGCTTTCTGTGGAGTGATGTGGCGGGAAATCTCCAGGGCAGCGATATGCCATTCTTCCGGGATCAAGCCCAACGTCGGGAGGAGACCGTAGATCGTCCACTCCACATGCGCCGGGATTACAATCCCTCCCAGTTCTTCGACACGTTCGAAAATTTCGTCGATCGAAAAGCCAGTGGATGTCAGCAGCAGGCGCGGCTCACTTCGAATGAACTCCCCGGTTCGATCTACAATAAATTGCTCACCAAAAAAGCTGGGATGATTTGGCAGGCGTGGAAGAGCTTGATCCACTTCTGCCTGCCAGGCTTCGAGCAATTCCAGGCTTTCGAAGAGTGTGAGCAGATGGACGTCTTCGCGCGATTGCACTTCCATGCCCGGCAGGATGGTTAACCCTGTCCCTTTGGCAGCTTCCTGAGCGGCGCTCACATTCGCGCTGGCGTTATGATCGGTGATGGCGATCAGGTCTATCCTTTTTTCGAGCGCCTGCTGCACAATGAGCGGAGGAATCATCTCGACATCGGCGCAGGGTGAGAGCACCGTGTGGACGTGCAGATCAGCCCGAAATTTTTTCATCGTTTCAGCGCCGTCCATTGCTGAATGCCCAGCTCCCAAAGTTTTCCGTTGATCTCGTATGTGGGTTGTGAAGTGGATAACAGGATCACTCCCTGCTGATTGGCTTTGGCAATGCATGCCGAGTCAGGCTGGGCGTATTCGGTGATGATGATGGCGGCAAGTTCATTGAGCGCCGCAATCGCAACGATGTTCAGATGTGCCTGGAGTGTGATCCAGATGTTTCCCTTTTTTGCACCGGCCATGACACACGAGAGCAGGTCTGAGCTGTAGCCGCCAGAAGGGATGATGTCCGCGAAGTCACGCGATTCAGTCAGGACTGTGAGTTCCAGCTGGTCAATGAGTTGTTGGAGGTTCATCTTATTTTCCATCCCGGCTTGTGCCGAAAGGCTGATTGGGAATCAGGATACGCATGCTGAGTTTTGTGCCTTTGCCAACCGTCGAATGAAGTTCTATTTCATCCACACAGCGTTCCTTGTTGACCAGTCCCATGCCGGCGCCAAAGCCCATTTCGCGCACCTGCTCGGTGGCGGTGGAATAGCCGGGCTGAAAGACCTGTTCAATATCGGGAATCCCCGGTCCATCGTCGCTGGCAGACATGCTGATGCGGTGTGGCTCTACTTCCAGTTTCAGGAGGCCGCCATTTGTGGTGTGAATGATCAGATTCATCTCCGCTTCGTAGACAGCGATGCAGCAGCGCCGCGTGATCTTTGGGTTGGCTCCGAGGCGGAGCAGGGCGCGCTTGATGTGACTCGAAGCTTTTCCACCCTGGGTGAAGTCGCCAGCTTTGATGGTATAACGCAGGACGAGCGTTGTCCGCTCCGAGATGATGTCCTCGAAGAGATGGCTGGCGTGGTAGCGGCGGATTTCCTCCTCCTTATAATCCCTTTGCAGGGCGACGAGGATGCCGCGTGTAATGTCCCCTTTGGTGATCATTCCCACGGGTTTGTGATCCTCGTCGAGGACGGGCAGCCGCCCCAGTCCCTTTTCGGTGAAGGTGCGGATGGCTTTTACAACTGACTCGTAGCTGGCAACAGTCACGACTTCGCGGGTCATATACTGGCTGGTGTGTGCAGAAAGGTCGTTATTCTGCATTGCCCGCACGATATCTTCCAAACTTATGATTCCAACAAGACTATTCTCTTCCACCACTGGGAGACCTGAAATACGGTGGACCCGTAAAAATTCGAGCATCTGTGAAAGCGGCATGTCAGGAGTTGCGGTCTTTAATTCCGCTGTCATCACCTCATGGATCTTCAGGTCGTAGGAGAGTTCCTCGACCCGGCTGATATCATGAGCATCCCGGTCGGTGATCGGGCGTCCATGACGACCATGCACTTCCTGTTCCGTGGGAGGTCTAAATAAAACCAGAAAAGTCATTCAGTAGCCCCGATGACGGAAAGTGTGAGCTGAGGAGTAGCATTGAGGGCCTCCAAAAATGAGCAAACCGCCTTGACCAAATCAGAGATACTTGCGAACAAATGGTTGTGAGTGACTTTGCGACGCAGATGCTTCCAAAGGCGTTCGATCAGATTGAGCCAGGGCGAATAGGTTGGCAGCATGAAGAGCAGAAGTTGATGCTTATACTTTTCCAGGAATTCCCGAGTCTTGCGGCTGCGATGGATGATGAAGTTATCGACGACCAAAACAATTTTCTGACCGTGATAATCAGGTGCTTGTGTCACAGTTTGCATGAACTGCTCGATAAAAGCACAGAAACCAATGCTGTTCTTGCGTTCTTCAATACGATGCACGGTTTGTCCGGAAACATAATTGACTGCACCAAAGCCATACTGCTTTTGGTTCTGGCCGGGTGTTGGCACCTTGCGTTGAACCCCTTCCAGGGTCCAGCAACGCATAACGCCAGGCAGGAGGTTCAAGTCAATCTCGTCTTGATAGTACAGCAGAATGTCACCGTTTTTCGCCTGTTTCTGGTACTTTTTCAACTTTTTTGCCTTCTGCTTATATTCAGGATCCGGGCTGGCAATACTCAAGACGGGTCGCCGCACACGGTAACCTAAGGCATGTAAATGCACTCGAATGGTCTCCAAGCTTACGGCTTCAAAGCCTTTGCGGATCAGTTCCCGCAGCAGGTCCGCACAGGTCCAGGTTGAGAAAGAATAGCCTGCCTCCCGCGGTTCCTGCTCCACCAGCTTCTGCAATTCGGTTTCACATGGGCCAGTTACTTTTGGGAGGACGCCCAGAACGAGGGCGACTGCGAAGCCTCCAGGCCGGACAGACCTTGACTTTCGTATCTATCCAACCAATACAGAACGGAGTCTTCATTGAAAAACGTCAGTTCCGCAATTTCCGACACGGCATGTTCCTGGGCAGAGAGTAATATCATCTGGCAACGGGTGCGTACATCCGCATTCTTCGTTTGCCGGTACAACTCGCGCAAGGCTCTTTCTTCGCCCTTGGACAAGTTCCGAATGTATCTCGCTTCTGGCATAGACACCTGCTTCCTGGTTGCTTCAGATTCTATGCCCATTCCGAAAAATTTACCTGCTTTTATTTAGCTGGAGGGCACATGCGATTCGAAGCTGGGAAGTCCGGCTCGACGGAGACGGCCGCAGAGTTCGAACATGCCGAACGGACTCGTGATCAGCGGGATCTTCTCCTGTGTGGCGATTGCCAGCGTTTCGGCCTGCGGCTGTTTGCCGCGCACAAAGATAATCGCCCGGAACTCTGCGATTTGAGCGGTCCGCACAACCTGGGGGTTGGTCAGGCCGGTAAGCAGGACAGCCTTGGGCTGGCTGGATGCGAGCACGTCGCTCATCAGGTCCGCTCCACAGCCGCCGCGAATTTTGATGTTCATGCCCACTTCGGGGTTCAAGGCAATACCATTTGCCAGTTCAATAATTTCGTTCAGATTCATATGGATAATTTTCCTTCTGCCAGTTCATATCAGTATGCTCAAGCATCATACGTCCTTCCGCCCATAAACCACAGAGACGTTCATCTCGAGTTATCGTGTCAAATTTCACAAACAATCAGGACAAAAAAAAACATCCTGAGGATGCAGTCATGAGTAAAAAAGACTCGCCTTTACTCTGATTTCCGGAGAAGGCGAGTCAGTGCGTTGAGCTTTGCTGTTGCAATGAATTCATTGAAGAGATGATGTACAGCGATGGGGGTGCAATGTATTTTGTTGTTTCTGACTCACCTTACCCCGATAAAAACGATAGAGACGAGCTAAGGTCGATGGGCATCCGTATTGTAATGAGCAGTTTTGAACATCCGATGAAGTACGGTGGTTCTGTGATGTAGTTTGTTGGCAGCTCGTCCCTATGCTCGTTATTATATGGATTTCACCTGCCTGTGTGAGTTGCATTCATCATCTATTCGGATGATACTTGTCATATTTCGCGATAATGATGGTATACGATATCCTCATATCCTATCCCAATTTTCTGGCAGTTTTGGCGGCTGCCAGGCTGGATCTGGCCTCCAGTCCAGCCAGGAACCGTCGAAAGGATATTGCCATTTCTCGAGTCTTTCGAGGACATCCAGCTTTGCATCTTCAATGCAGCGAGTCCATTCAGGAAGAATAACCCCATGCTCGATTGCGTCCTGATAATCGTCCTCATCCTTCCACTCATAAGTGAAATCCGGATGGATGATGAGATCGAGGTCCAGGTCTAACGTATCTACAGCACAATGATTTCGTTTGAAGGGCAATTGGAAATTGATGTAATAGCATAGAAAATCATTGCGCTGGTGATTCCAAAATAAGATTGTGGAATAATAATTCCCGGGTTCAAAGATCAGCAAGAGTCGATTGGTTTGCCATGTGTATTTTTCCAGTTGCCAATCCTGATCTTTAAAATTCCAACGCCGTTTCCCCTTTCTCTTTCCCTGGGGATAATTTTCGTCTGCGATACATTCGGTTCCGGGAAGGAGTGTCAACACGATCTCCTGCGGACTGTCTTTTACAAGAATTGTCGGCTGGATATGCCAGATACGTTCCTTGTAGATGCCTCGCCATGAGATGACTTCACCTGCTTTCCACATTTATTTCCCTTTTTCAGAGTTCCGGTGGACTCTATAAAATACATCCGGGTCAGCCAGGAAGGCACCCAGACAGGACTCCGTGCAGAGGAGAATTTTCCGACCGCGCTATTCTGCCCGCGGGAGATAAGCCGGGTCGGTATCGCGAAAAATATGTCCGCACAGGGCGATGAATTGTTTATTCTTTCCATGTGGTGAAATGATTTCAGACATTTAATGTTTTTCTGATATCCGCATCTCAAGATCAGCCTATCTCACGCAAGACAGGTAATAAACCCTATCCATCCTCAGGCTGAAGCCTGCCGATGACTTTGACACACGGTCTTGAGAAGACCTCCTCTTCATGCGGTGCATCCGGCAGCTCAGAGGTAAGATCCTGCCCGGGGAAGTGGAGCTGTTCGTGCAGGTCGGGCCGCCATTTGGGACAATCGGTTACGTCATAGACAATGCCCTTGAATGCGACCAATTTGCGGGCGCCGCGTTCGCCTGTGCCGCGGCGCAGTTCCATTTGCGTGATCGTGAGATCGGGGATGTTCATGCGCAGAATTATAGCGGGTATTGGAACGAGAAAAATGCCTCACCCCAGGAGGTCCTGACTTCACTGTAATTTGTCGGTAGTAGGTCGATCAGGAGAGCAGCGATCGAATTGTTTCCCCCAGCAGACGTTGGTTATGGGCAGGGATGATCTTGATCAGATGATTCCTGAGAGACTGGCTGGCGATCTCATCGGCAAGGCGACCTGTCCCTGCGATGACGATCATGGGTCGCCCAGCCCGCAAACCCTCGTCCACATCCGATTGTGAGACCTTTCCACCGTTGACAAGGATCGTCAGCGATTTGCTTCGACCGCTTGCGATCATGGAAGCGGCACGGACAATCCATTTGGTCTCGTCGCCGAATTCACTGCCAGGCACGAGAATAAAATGGGAATGATGCGGTTCCAGTTGTTCGCGTTCATCGAGCGACCGAACCATATTTCCCTTTCCTGACCCTTCCGGCCAGGTGATGATTCCCTCGGGTGCGATCCCGATCAATGGGAATTGAAATCCATTCCGCCCGCGGCTCCTGCCGATAGCCGAGGTCACGCCCACATCCATCCCGTCGGTAATTACAGCAGCATCCAGCACCTCGGCGGCTTTGGCAATTACATCGATCGCCTGAATTGTGAGCTTGGTATGTTCAGGGAGAATGTGACCCCCGATCAGCACGATGACCGGACGATCCACAAGGCCCATCTGGATCACAGCCTGTTCGAGCTCCTCGATGTCGTTCGGTAAAGCGCATTGTGCGAAGCTGCTCCTGCTGAAAACGATTTTCTCGATCAGGACGAATCTATTCATCGAAGCACCTCGTTTCGATTAACGAGGCAGCCCAGTGACTGTTACAAAAGTTTCATGTTCTGAGTTCTACCATTAGAAAGAGGGAATTTGAACGAGATTGGGTTCTTGCTCAATTTGGCAGCCAGATTATCGTAGGCAGCGATGGCATCGCCTTTCATCTGTTCAGCACAGGCCGGATCCTCGTTGCAGGCAAACAGGGTAGCGACCAGGGTGTCATTGAACGCCTGCGCCTGCTGGGAATAGTACTCGATCCCGCTAAAGGTGAGGTCAACTGTTCCATCCAGGATTAGACCCGCAAGATGATCGCCGTGGGTAGCAGCATAGGTTTGCGCGTATTGAGTCCCGTAACTCTCGCCGTACAGCCAGAACTTTTCATCACCGATGATCTGGCGAAAAACTTCCAGGTCTTCCACGGCCTGTCGTGTGCCGAGGCAGGGGAGCAATTCCGTGCTGCCCAATTCATTGACGCAATCTTTCACGAAAGTACTGTTGCTCTTTTTAAGAGCCTTTTCCTGTTTGCGAGTGATACCCCTGAAATCCTGCCGGTAATACACAGTAGCTGCAAGCGGACAGGTGAGTCCTCCGGATAATCCCATGCCGCGCTGGTCGAAGAACACAATGTCAAAAGATTCAAGGATCGCCGGATCGAAATACGAGCTATAGGAGTCTG
>DATFET010000030.1:0-7892 GCA_035250835.1 Anaerolineales bacterium | reverse complement strand
CGCCTTCACCAAGTCACTGGCGCGCGAGATCGCCGCCCGCAACGTTACAGTCAATGCGATCGCGCCCGGCTTTGTGGACACGGAGATCCTCGACGCCATGCCGCCCGAAACACTGGAAGCCGCCCTGAAGCTCGTCCCGCTGGCCCGCAAAGCCAAACCCGAAGAGATCGCCTACGCGGTCGCCTTCCTGGCCTCCGACCAGGCCGCCTTCATCACCGGGCAGGTCCTTGCCGTGGACGGCGGAATGGCGATGATGTAAAACTCGCGCTGAGCGGACACTGAGAGAGCGAAGCAAGCCGAAGCGCCCTTCGAAATCGCAATGCTCCGCTCAGGGACCCAGGAGAAATAATGTCTTATACACATACACAGGGAAAGACCACGGTCGCGCCGGATGTGCTCGTGACCATTGCGCGCCTCTCGGCGTTGAGTGTGCCAGGCGTCAGCCGCATGGCGAATGTCACCGGCGGCGTGAACCGCCTTTTCAAACGCGGCGTCCATGACGGGGTGCGGCTGGAGGTCAAGGACAACACCGTTTATGCCAACCTGTATCTGATCCTGAAAAATGATGTCAACATCCGTGAGGTGAGCCGCAACGTCCAGGGACAGGTGGCACGCGCCCTCCAGGAGATGGTCGGTATGGAAATTGGTGAGATCGAGATCCACATCGAGGATATTGATTACGACGGTCAAGAGGCATAGCCTGCATGAAACCCCGCACCAGGGCGCGCGCGTTGGCCCTGCAAGTACTTTATGAAGTTGATATTGCAAACCATCCTCCAGGTGAAATCTTCAAATTGCGGCTGGAGGACACTCCCCTTTCGGACGACCTGGCCGAGTTTGCCCGTCAGATCATTGTCGGGATACTCCCCATCACGAACACACTCGATCACCTGATCGCAAGATATGCGCCCGAATGGCCGCTCGATCAGATCGCAGCCATCGACCGCAACATCCTGCGCATGGCACTCTGGGAATTCGCTGTGTTCGGAGAAACGCCTCTCAAGGTCGCCATCAACGAGGCTGTGGAACTGGCAAAATTATACGGCTCGGATTCAGCGCCGCGCTTTATCAATGGCGTGCTCGGAGCGCTGGCTGAACACCAGGGCGAAATCCATCAGGCAATACAAAATTTGTAAATTATGGAAATCCTCGGCATAGGCACATCTGAACTCATCTTCATCCTGCTCATTGCGATCATCGTGCTGGGTCCAAAGGAGATGCAGAAGGCGGGTAAATCAGTTGGACGCTGGCTCAACCAGTTTGTAAGATCGGACGGCTGGAAAGCACTGCAGCGTGCCTCCAAGGAGATTCGAAACCTTCCAACCAACCTGATGAGAGAGGCAAACCTGGAGGAATTGAGGGAAATGGATCAGGAGATCCGCGAAACCATCGACCCGCGTCCCCCCGTCTTGAAAACGACCCGCCAACAGCTGCCGTCAAACCAGCCTGCAGCTCCATCCGAGCCGGGCTCCGTCAACACGGATGCACAAGGGGAAGGCAGTGATTCGCCCGAAAAGCAATGACAAATTTTCTGAACAAACTTTGGCGGGTAATCAAATTTCCGTTCTGGCTGGTTTACGTCAGCCTCACCTTTCCTTTCCGCCTGATCAAACGAGCGATGGATTTCCTGAACACAGATGTGGAAGACCGTCCTATTCTGGATACGTTCTCCACTCTTGCCTCTGAAGAGGAGGCGCGGGCCAGCCTCTGGGACCACATCGAAGTCCTGCGCCTCCACCTGTTCCGCATGCTGATTGCACTGGCAATTGGCGTGGGAATCTCCTTTTACTTCGCCGTCCCATTGATGGAATTCCTGGCCGTACCCATCGGCGGACTCGAACAATTGCAGGCCATCCAGGTCACCGAAGAGCTCAGTGTTTTCATGCGCGTTGCCCTGATGAGCGGGATCGCCATGATGCTTCCATATATCGCCTTTGAGATCTGGTTGTTCGCAGCGCCGGGACTGAAATCCAGAGAGAAAAAGAATACACTTTTTGGCATTCCGATCGCGGCGATATTATTTTTCGGAGGCATGGTTTTTACCTTCAGAGTTTTACTGCCTACCGCCCTGCCCTTTCTGGAAGGCTTCACAGACATCTCGGCGAACTGGGCGGCGGCGGAATATTTTGGCTTTGTCACTGGGTTGATGCTGTGGATTGGACTCTTTTTTGAATTCCCATTGATTATCTATGTTTTATCTTCGCTGGGATTGGTACAGCCCAGGCTGTTGACAAAACAATGGAGGCTGGCAATCGTTATCATTGCCATTATTTCCGCGGCCGTCACGCCGACGATCGACCCGGTCAATATGGCTCTGGTGATGCTCCCCTTGTCATTGTTATACCTTGTCAGCATCGGGATGAGTTACATCGCTTATGCTGCCCGCAGGCGGAATATGCCAGTGCAGGAAGAGTCTGTCTAACAGAAAAATGCCGGATGGGAACGAAGCGTTGAGGAGAAATATGAAACCACGGACTGAATATTCGCGTCGCATTCTTTTGTTCATCGTCATCCTGGCGCTGGCCAGCCAGGCGTGCGCCATTACTCTCTTCGAGTGGCCCTTTCCCACAGCTCCGGGCACATCCACGACGCCATTACCCAGCGGACCCACACCCACGCCCCAGCCGCGCGCCGAAGTGAAGCTGACCGTGCGACTGCCCGAACCTCTCGCCGCCAACGAACTTCTTGCCCTCAGCGTCGTGGATGAAGTCACTGGCCTGTCTCTCAACGCGGTCGATTATCAGATGACGATGGTGGACAATATCACCTACGAAACCTCACTTGCCATTCCCGATAAGGCAGTTATCAAATATCGTTATGTCCGCCGTGGCCCGTCCAATATCATTGAAGATACCAATCTGGATACAGCCATCCGTTACCGCCTGGTCCACATCAATGGACCGACGCAGATCACCGAAACAGTCAGCAGCTGGTCGGATAAACCTGTCAATACGTTATCGGGCATTATCTCTGGAACGGTATTGAACCAGGATACAGGAGCGCCGGTTCCCGAGATCATGGTGACCGCAGGTGGAGTCCAGGCGTTGACCGATTCAGCCGGACGGTTCGAGCTGGTTGGTCTGCGCGGCGGCAGCCATAACCTTGTGGCGTACGCGCTGGACGGCACATTCCAGACTTTCCAGCAGGGCGCCACAGTCGCAGAGAACCAGGGAACGCCGGTCCAGATCCAGATGAAGCCCGCTCCCCTCGTCAACGTCATCTTTACCGTGTCCGTGCCTGATTCGACTCAGGCGGGTGTGCCGATCAGGCTGGCGGGAAACCTGCTGCAGCTTGGCAATACCTTCTCAGACCTGCAGGGAGGCTTGAGTACCGTCGCAGACCGCATGCCCGTCCTGAGCCCGCTGCCGGATGGACGCTATTCTGTCTCCCTGTTCCTGCCGGCTGGCGCGCACGTGGAATACAAATACACGCTTGGCGATGGCTATTGGAATGCGGAATTTACATCCACGGGACAGTATGTGACCCGCAACCTGATCGTCCCCGCGCAAAGCATAATTGTAGAAGATGCCATCCAATCCTGGCAGACAGGCCCGAATGCACCCATCCTTTTTGAAGTGACGCTACCGGCGGATACCCCTCCGGGCGATACCCTCTACATCCAGTTCAACGCCTTTGGCTGGACACCGCCAATCCCGATATGGTCGAAGGGGAACAATCAGTGGGCTTATAAACTGTACGGGCCGTTGAACCTCGTCGGTTCCTTCAGCTACCGCTACTGCCGCAATGCCCAATGCAGCTCAGCCGACGACGCGCAGACCGCCGGACAAACGGCTCGCGGAAACCTGATATCGCCTAGCCTTGTGCCTCAGGATATTTTCTACACCGTCAACCAGTGGATGTGGCCGCAGTCGGCGCCAAGCCCCACGATCGTCGCGACGGAAATCCCCTCGCGCGGCAGCGGCTTTTTCGCCGGCGTGGAATACCAATCCTACTACGACCCGAATAACATCACCTTCAATGCACCTGCCCTGCAGAATGTGCAGGCAATCGGTTCCAATTGGGTCATCCTTACTCCCTCCTGGACGTATTCAAACACCAATCCTTTGATCTTTTCATCGCTTCCAGGCCGGGACGCGTTCTGGTCAGATACCGTCACGATGGTTTCGCAGGCACGTGCTATCAACCTCAACGTTGCCCTTTTCCCCCAGCCGCGCTTTGCCACCACTGCAGACGACTTCTGGGCATCTGCGCCGCGCGATGCGGGCTGGTGGGATAACTGGTTCAACCACTACCGCGCCTTCGCCGTCCATTATGCCGACCTGGCGAATCTGAACGGCGCCCAGGCGGTGATCCTCGGCGGCGACTGGATCGGCCCGGCTCTCCCCTCGGGGACGCTTGCGAACGGCAGCCCAAGTGGGGTCCCGGCGGACGCGGAGGCGCGCTGGAAAAATGTCATCGCCGAGGTGCGACAGCACTTCCGCGGCCAGGTCCTGTTTGCCCTGCCCTATACCACCACGGACATTGTCGCGCCGATCAATGTGTTGCGGGACGTCGACGCGGTCTATCTGCTGTGGTTTGCAAAGTTGAGTGACTCGTCCACCCCGAACGAGGCAGAACTGCTCGACGAAGCCGGGCGCCTGCTGGACGAGAATGTCGCACCGATCCAGCTGCAGGTCAACAAGCCTTTCATCATCGCATTATCGTATCCATCTTCAACCGATTCGGCAACTGGCTGTATCCCGGACGGCAGCGGCGGCTGTTACGATTGGACCGCGCTCAACCGGCCCAGGGACGATCTGACCACAGTGAACCTGGACATCCAGCAGCAGGTGGATATCTACGAAGCCTTGTTCAATGCAGTCAATGCCCGTTCCTGGGTTAGCGGGTTCGTCAGCCGCGGCTACTTCGCACCTGTGGCACTTCAGGACAAGGCTGCATCCGTTCACGGCAAGCCTGCCGCCGATCTGTTGTGGTACTGGTATCCACGCTTGCTTGGGAATATCAAATGAGGACGGTTGTTGTAATCCCATCACATTGACAATGTACCCAAAGGAAATAGACATTATTGGTAATAACAGGTGACAGTCACTTCGGATGATTTTTCCCGAGAAAATTATTGGTTAAAGTGACTGTCACCTTATTTCCGATAGAGTCTAATGAACACTTTCAGGTTTTCATCGGAGGAGCAATGAAAAAAGTTGGCGTCTTTCTGTTGTGGGGGTTGGGAATCATCTTGATCCTGGTGCTGATTGCAGGAGCAGGCGGGGCTTATTATTTCAAAAGTTATTTACCGAACACCGTCGCGCCAGAATCCTTTCCGCAGACCGAAGGAGAGATTCAGCTCGAGGGCCTCCAGGGTCCTGTGGAGATCTATCGCGACAGCATGGGTATCCCCAATATTTATGCCACCACTCAGCATGACCTGTTCTTCGCGCAGGGGTACGTCCACGCACAGGACCGCTTCTGGCAAATGGACACCTGGCGTCACATCGGCTCAGGCACGCTCTCTGAAATGTTCGGGGGCGGCCAGGTGGAAACGGACACCTTTCTGCGCACACTCGGATGGAGACAGGTGGCTGAACAGGAATATGCGCAGCTCGACCCACAATCAAAATCCATTCTCGACTCTTATACCGAAGGGGTGAACGCCTACCTCAAGGATCACAATGCGACTGCCCTGAGTCTTGAGTATGCCATCCTGGGTCTGCTCAGCCCGGACTACGAGATCGCGCCCTGGACTCCGATCCACAGCCTGACGTGGGGCAAAGCCATGGCCTGGGACCTGCGCGGCAATATGGGCGAGGAGATCGAACGAGCCGTGCTGCTCAAGACCCTCACACCTGAGCAGGTGGCAGAGCTTTACCCGGCCTATCCCGAAGACCATCCTGTCATTGTCAACAAAATTGGAGAAAATGGATTGAAGGTTGAAGGTCAAATGTCTCAGGGAGTTACAGACTTTCAACTTTCAACCTTGGACTTTACACACCTTGCTGACCAGTTTGCCCTTCTGGACAAAGCCCTGGGTCCCGCTGGCGATGGGATCGGCTCCAACTCATGGGCAATCGGCGGTGAACGCACTGCGACTGGTATGCCGCTGCTGGCAAACGATCCGCACCTTGGCATTCAGATGCCATCGATCTGGTACCAGGTCGGTCTGCATTGCATGCCCAAAAGCGCTGAGTGTCCACTGGAGGTAGCAGGCTTCTCCTTTGCGGGAGTTCCCGGTGTGATCATCGGTCACAACGATAGGGTTGCCTGGGGATTCACCAACGTAGGTCCGGATGTGATGGATCTATACATCGAAAAAGTCAATCCCGAGAACCCGGACCAGTACGAGGTCAACGGCGAGTGGGTAGACTTCGAAACCCGCACGGAGACTATTCAGGTTGTCGGAGGGGATGCGGTGGAGGTCATCGTCCGCTCGACGCGGCATGGTCCCGTCATCTCGGAAGCCTATGGACCTCTGAAGAATGAAAACACGGAAGACGATCCGGAGTTCATCCCGTTCAGGGAACGAGCGGGCGTCCAGCTGCCCGAACAATATGTCATCGCCCTGAAATGGACCGCGCTGCAGCCCTCTACGCCGTTCGAAGCCATCTGGGGATTCGACCGGGCACAGAACTGGGAGGAGTTCCGCGCGGCTGCCAGGAATTTCCATGTCCCGCCGCAGAACCTGCTCTATGCAGACGTGGACGGGAACATCGCCTATCAGATGCCGGGTGACATCCCCATCCGCGCCAATGGCGATGGGACTCTGCCTGTCCCCGGTTGGACGGACGAATATGAATGGACCGGCTTCATCTCGTTCGAAGAGCTGCCCTATACAGTCAATCCGGAAGAAGGCTATATCGCCACAGCCAATAACCAGGTCCCGCCGTTCGATTATCCCCACTTGATCACCTATGACTGGGATTACGGCTTCCGCGCTCAGCGCATCGTGGACATGATCGAAGGCGCGCCTGCCAAAATCGATAATGCTTACATGCAGCAGATGCAGGGTGATGCGTACGATGCCAACGGACCTGTTTTTATCCCGCTCCTCATGGGGATGGAATATGAGGCAGAAACACCGAATGAGGCGATCGCTATGGACCTGCTGGCGAACTGGGATTACCAGAGCCGAGCCGACTCTGCCGGGGCAGCTGTATTCAATGCCTTTTGGCGGAATCTCCTGAAGAACACATTTAACGATGAACTGCCTGAAGATTCCTGGCCCGAGGGCGGATCGCGCTGGAACGACATCATGCGCTCCCTGGATGAATCCAGTGCATGGTGGGACGACATCTCCACGACAGATGTCGTTGAAACGCGGGAAGACATCCTGCGGAAATCCTTCGAGCAGGGAATAGAAGAACTGGAGGAGTTACTCGGCAACGACCCGTCCAAATGGAACTGGGGCGAGATGCACGCGGCAACGTTCAGAAACAGCACCCTGGGAGAATCGGGCGTTGGATTGATCGAATCGCTGTTCAACAGGGGACCCTACCCCACGGGCGGGGGCGAGGCGATCGTCAATGCAACGGGATGGTCGGTCAACGATGGCTATGAAACCAATTGGCTTCCCTCCATGCGCATGATCGTGGACCTGGGAAACTTGAACAACTCCCTAACCGTCCATACAACGGGACAGTCCGGTCACGCTTATCACCCTCATTATGACGATATGATTCCCTTGTGGACGAATATTCAATATTATCCGATGACCTGGGATGAGCAGTCTGTCACCCAAAACATGGAAGGACATTTGATCCTGCAGCCCGAATAAATCCTGTCGCGGCATGATTCATCATGCCGCGACTTTATTTTGACTGCCAGCCACGAAAAGCAGATCAATCCAATGTAGCTAAAGCTCAAATCCACGAGATCGAACGAACGGCTGGAGAAGTATCGTTGGGAAATCTCCTCGACACCGATCAACAGGGCCAGGACCC
>DATFET010000024.1:0-8252 GCA_035250835.1 Anaerolineales bacterium | reverse complement strand
CGATATCGGAATCGCCCATTGCTCAGGCATGGCTGGAAGAGTCGGTGCTGGGTTGGAAGGAATATGAGCTAGAAGTAATGCGCGACAAAGCCGATAACTTTGTGGTCGTATGTTCCATCGAGAACCTTGATCCGTTGGGTGTGCATACCGGCGACAGCATCACAGTAGCACCTGCACAAACGCTGACCGACCGTGAATATCAAATCCTGCGCGACCTGGCTCATCGTGTGTTGCGGGCGGTAGGGGTTGAAACCGGCGGCTCGAATGTTCAGTTCGGTGTGGATCCAAAAACAGGGCGTGTTATTGTCATCGAAATGAATCCGCGCGTCAGCCGCTCCTCGGCGCTGGCCTCCAAAGCGACCGGTTTTCCCATTGCCAAGCTCGCCGCGCTCGTAGCGGTTGGCTATACCCTGGACGAGATCACAAATGATATCACCCAGCAAACCAAGGCAGCCTTTGAGCCATCGCTGGACTACGTGGTCGTGAAGATCCCGCGCTGGGCGTTCGAGAAATTTCCAGGCGCTGATCCGACTCTCGGACCGCAGATGAAGTCTGTGGGCGAAGTCATGGCCCTGGGACGAACGTTTCCAGAGGCCTTGAATAAAGCCATACAATCGTTGGAGATTGGAGTGGATGCGCTCGACGGCTCAGGACCCAGCCGGAACTTGGTCGCTGAACCCGTAACGATAGCATTGCTGAAAGCTCCCACTGCGGACCGCCTGTTTCGCGTCTATCAAGCGATTCGACAGGGCATCTCTATAGAAGAGATTTCAGAAGCCATTGGGTATGACCGATGGTTCCTTGCTCAAATGCTTGAGAACGTGAATTGTGAATTGGAAATCGCGAACTGCAAATCGGAAGCTGAACTCCAATCCGTTCTGCGCCATGCCAAGCAAACGGGATTCGCCGACTCGCACATCGCCCGCCTGCTTCCGGCGATCCAGCCTCCACTTGCCACTTCAGACATCCGTAATCTCCGCAAAAAATATAGTGTTCTCCCCACCTTCCAGTGCGTGGACACCTGTGCTGCAGAATTCAAGGCACAGACTCCTTACCTGTACAGCGCCTACGAGATGGAGGATGAGGCTCAGCCAACGGAGAAACAAAAAATCCTCATTCTCGGCGGCGGGCCGAACCGCATTGGTCAGGGGATCGAATTCGATTATTGCTGTTGTCAGGCAGCGTTTGCATTGTCTAAAATTGGGTTTGAAACCATTATGCACAACTGCAACCCCGAAACCGTCTCCACGGATTACGACACAGCCGACCGGTTGTATTTTGAGCCGCTTACGCTGGAGCATGTCTTGAACGTCATTGACCGGGAAAAACCTGTCGGGGTGATTGTACAGTTTGGCGGGCAGACTCCGCTCAACCTTGCCGCCGGACTCGAGGCGGCGGGCATGACCATTTTGGGAACGTCCCCGCATGCCATTCGCCTCTCCGAAGACCGTGCAGAGTTTGCCAGGCTGCTCAAGGAGCTGGATATTCCCCAGCCGGAAAATGGAATTGCTCATTCATTCGAGCAAGCGCGTGAAGTGGCGCAACAGATTGGATATCCTGTTTTGGTGCGTCCGTCGTTCGTGTTGGGGGGCAGAGCCATGGCTTTGGTGGAGTCAGAAGAGCATCTGGCAGGGTTCATTGAAAAGGCGGTCGAGGCAGCTCCAGACCAGCCGATCCTGATCGACAAATTCGTGGAAGATGCCTTTGAAATTGACGTGGATGCATTGTGTGATGGTGAGAGAGTTCTCATCGGGGCGGTGATGCAGCATATCGAGGAGGCAGGCGTCCACTCCGGTGACGCGGCCTGTGTTTTGCCTCCCTACAAGGTCAGCGCCTACCACCAGGGGATCATGCGCGAGTACACGGAACAACTGGGCCTGGCGCTTGGCGTGCGGGGATTGATGAACGTACAGTTCGCGTTGAAGGATGAAGTGGTCTATGTGCTGGAAGTGAATCCGCGTGCCTCGCGGACGGTGCCGTATGCCAGCAAAGCCACAGGACTCAATCTCGCCTATATTGCCGCACAGGTGATGGCAGGAAAAACATTAGCAGAGCTTGGCGTGACAAAAGAACCACGCGTCGACGGATTTTTTGTTAAAGAAGCGGTGCTTCCTTTTCGAAAGCTGCCTGGCTCGAGCGCCTTGCTCGGACCCGAAATGCGGTCCACGGGTGAAGTCATGGGACATGCCTCCCGCTTTGGACATGCATTTGCCAAATCACAGATCGCAACCGGGACCGCCCTGCCTCAGAGCGGTGCTGTGTTGATCACTGTGAATGATTTTGACAAAAGTGCCGGCTTGAAGTTTGCGCGCGATATGCATCGGATTGGCTTCATACTGTATGGTACACCCGGTACCGCTGAATTCTGCCAGAAGGCGGGCCTGCCGGTTGAGGTGGTCGAGAAAGGTCACGATGGTTCAAATCCAATTGCAGATCTGATCCGCGCAGGCAAAATCCAACTCGTGTTGAATACACCTCTGGGTCCTCACGCGCATAGTGCCGGAGCAAAAATCCGCGCCGCGGCGATTGCGATGAATATCCCACTGCTGACGACTCTTTCCGCAGCGATGGCTGCAGTTTCTGCAATTCAGGCCATTAAAAAAAGGGAATTGAAATACAGAAGTCTGCAAAGTCATTTCAATCCGATGATGACTTGAACGATTTCAGAGCAGTATTTTGGATTTTGGATGGACAGACCCGATTCCTCCAAAACCTCGCGTCGGACACATTCTTCCGGTGTTTCCCCCGCCTCGAACTTGCCGCCCAGCCCGTTCCATTTTCTCGTATAAATCTCATTTGCTTTCTTGGTGTGCGTGGCTGTGTTTTACGCAATTTCACAGTGGCAGACTCATGGATGAACTGTGCTTCAAAAACAATAAATTGACTCCGCTTTTATTTCTCGCTATAATGAAACTGCAAGCTGGGGGAAGATGAGATTGGTTAGAGAAAGCATAGGTCTGGTACCTCAGTAACAATGACCTTATAGTGCGCAGATGCAGTTTTCCTAAAACATTGTGGCGATCATTTTCACAGTACTTTGTTCGGCATGATGCTGTTTTCTGATTTAATTATTGACCAACCAAAATGGCATGGTGGAAGGAGGTGTGGGCAAGTCAGACAAAGTATATGGCTAACAGCGTAGGCAGATTTTTAGTTAAACAATCGAGGAAAGAAGGAGAAGAAAGAGATGAAGAGGCAAAAAATTCTTTTAACAACTCTAATCATCATAGCCCTCGTTTTGACAGCCTGTGGACCCGCTGCCACTGAAGCCCCGCTCGAACCAACGCCGACAGAAGCACCTACCGAGGCACCTGCAGAACCCACCGAGACAATGGAGGCGACTGAGGCCCCAGCGACCGAGGAAGCAACAGCCGAAGCCACCGTAACCCCGACGCTTGGTCCTCCCCAAGGGGATGTGAGCTTTTTCTCCACCCAGTTCAATGTGGTGGAAGAGGCTACAAAATTCCGCGCCATCTTAGCTGAAGGCGGGAACTATGATTTCACCGGTTCCGAGGAAGGTCCGCTGATCTCCTTGGTTCTGGCAGGAGCAGAGGCCGGACAAGGCCAGGTGGATCTCGTCGGCGCGCTGCATGGAACTTATCCTGCGGTCCAGGATGCAATGATGAATATGACAGACGTGGTGGATGACCTGTCTGCAGACCGTGAGTTTAACCAGGCCTACCTGGAGACCGGGTTACTCGGAACCGAGGATTACCTCTACTATGTCCCCTGGATGCAGGCTACGTATATTATGGCGGCGCATAATGACGCCCTGCAGTATCTGCCTGAAGGAGCCGATGTCAACGCCCTGACGTGGGAGCAGTTCGCCGAATGGTGCCAGACCATGCTCGACGAAACCGGCGGGCCGAAATGCGGAGTCCCGCATGCCGGTCTCTTCCACCGCTTCCTGGAAGGATTCCTGTGGCCTTCGTATACAGGCGGTATGGTCACCCAATTCAAGAGCCCGGAAGCTGCTGCTATGCTCGAGTGGGCGCGGGACAGCCTGTGGCCCACCATTCATCCTCAATCCATCAGTTATGAGTTCATGCAGGAACCTCTGCTCTCGGGTGAGGTCTGGGTGGCTTTCGACCATGTGGCCCGTCTGATCCAGGCCTTCAACGAACAGCCGGAAAATTTTGTTGCCTTTCCTGCGCCAGCCGGTCCGGCCGGACGCGGCTACATGCCGGTTGTTGTTGGTCTTGGGATTCCAAACGATGCGCCGAACCCTGAGGCGGCAGCTGAGCTGATTAACTACCTAACCCAGCCTGAGACTCAAAAGCGCGTGCTTGCCGACCTAGCTTTCTTCCCTGTGGTCGGGAATGTAGATATGACGGACCTGCCGGAAGGTGTGGCGCTCGAAGCCGCGGCAGTGGATGCGACAGTCAATGCCCCGGACGCGCTTCCCGCGCTGATCCCGGTTGGGTTGGGAGCGCGCGGTGGTGATATTAACCAAATCTTCCGCAACGCATTCGACCGTGTCGTCATTGATGGCGAAGATGCGGCCACAGTGTTGGAAGAGGAAGCTGCCAACCTGCAGGCGCTCTTGGACGATACCGGAGCACCTTGCTGGGCGCCTGATCCACCCAGCGATGGACCGTGCCAAGTCGAGTAATTCAATTCCTTCCCTATTTTGCCTGGTGGGTGCCTGCGCATCCACCAGGCAAAAACTTTCAAAACTGATTTCCGTTGATTAGGGTTCAACCTGTTGCCAGACTAGCCATGCATCACCCCTGATTTGAGCTATTACTCTCTTGAAGGTCTTTCGATGACCACTGCTCCCACGTCAAAATCTCGAAGAAAAATCAACTGGGCGCCATATCTATTGGTACTGCCATCATTGATCTACTTAGCCTTGTTTTTTGCCTATCCGATGGTGGAGGGTCTGCTCCTGGCCGTGCGTGAAGAAGGAGCTCTCCTGCAGATTCGGGCTGAGGCTGATCACACGAGTACCACCACAGGCGAATTGCCGCGAGGTACACTGGTTGATATCCTCAGCCAGCAGGCAAATCCAATCCCGGCGGGGGAACAGGAAGAGGGACTACTTACTGAAATCTGGTTCAAGGTGCGCGGCCAGGATATCGAGGGACAGAACATCGAAGGCTGGACGCCGGAACGGCGCATCCGTGTCCGCGAATCTGATGCGAATGGCACACCGGTCTCGGGCTCGGTGCGCTCGATCCTCTCCAGCAGCGCTGATCCTCTTACGCCAATCCACGCAGAAGCAGACTCTAACAGCGAAGTGGTGGGGCAGATGGAAGCCCGGACAGCGGTCGCGATCCTGGATCAGGCCACTTTGGAGGTCTGGTTCCTGATACAAGGGGATAATCAAAATGAAAATATGGAAGGCTGGGCACCCTCCCGGTATATAAACCCTCAGGGCGATGGGACCCAGGGGCGGATCGAAGAAGGTGACACCAGCCAGTTCACGACTCGTTATATCCAGAGGATGGTCAACGACCGTTTCTTCTGGCCAGCGCTTCGCACGACCCTGCTTTTGATTGTCTTGATCATCCCGGCCCAGTTTTTACTGGCGATAATCATGGCTCTGGTTATCCAGGCAGAATTAAAAGGCAGTGGTCTCTTTTTATATGTCTTTGCGATTGCCTTGGGTCTTTCAGACCTGGCGGTAGGAATTGTCTGGTATTCGATTTTTACCCAGCTAGGCTACCTTAACTCCATCCTGCAGGGACTGGGGTTGATCGATGCGCCGATTACTTACCTATCCGCTGATACCCGCTACTGGATCATTACTGCCGTATGGCTGGCGGAGATCTGGCGAGCAACCGCCCTCGTCATGGTCATTGTGGTGGCTGGTATGCAGGCGATCCCGCGCGAGGTGATCGAAGCGGCAGAAGTATTCGGCGCCGGTTTGTGGCAGCGGGTCCGGTATGTGATCCTGCCTATGTTAATACCCAGCCTGCAGGTGGCATTGATCCTGCGTACGATCCTGGCATTCCAGGTGTTCGCGGTGGTCATTGTTCTGAGCGGAGGGGATGTTGTCACGGTGCTGGCCAACGAAACTTATCGTCAGTATTATGACCTGCAGAATTTCAATGTTGCCGCTGCCTATGCCAGTTTAATTCTAATTCTATCGATGATTACCTCCCTGTTTTACCTGCGCGCAGTGCGAAGCCAGGAGGAGGCTGCCGCATGACGACTGTCGTGGAATCCAAAAAACCGGCCGTCCAGGTCTCTCCGGAAGTGAAAGCCATTCACCGGCGGATGCTGCGCCGCCAGAGGCTAAGCCGGGCTTTCACTTATCTGATCGGCATTCTGATCTCGCTTTGGGTGCTGCTCCCAATACTGTTTATCACATCGATGGCGCTCACTACGCCGGCCGAGGTACGAGCATATCCCAAGGGCGTCCTGCCCTTTATCCCGTTCTCCACCGAGACGATTGAATTCTTCTTGCGCTCCAGGGGTGTACTCCCCGGTCTGCGCAACAGCCTGATCGTTGCCTTGATTACCCTCCTCCTCTCGACGCTGATTGCCGCGCCGGCCGGGTATGCCCTCTCCCGGTTTTTATTCCGCGGCCGGGATGCCTTCCGCCTCTCGATCTTGGCGGTGCGTGCCTTTCCGATCGTCATCCTGTCCATTCCTCTGGCCGTAGTCTTCCTGCGGACGGGCATCTACGACAGCGTGTACAGCCTGGCGCTTATGCACACTGCCCTGGCTTTGCCGACCACAATTCTGGTGCTTGCCAGCGTCTTTGCCAGCATTCCATATGAGCTCGAGGAAGCCGCAATGATCTTTGGCTGCTCGCCTTTGAAAGCCTTCCGTCATGTCGTTCTGCCGTTAGCCATGCCGGGCATTGCTGCCGCTGCTATCTTCACCTTTGTGCTCTCATGGAACGAAGTATTTGCTGCTACGATTCTCACCATTCAAAACCGCACCTTGCCTGCCCAGGTACTGGTGACGCTCAACCAATCCTCCGAGCCCTACCAGTTTGCCGGCGGCTTCTTCATGATGATCCCTGCTCTGATCTTTATCTTTTATATCCGGCGGTATTTATTCAACATGTGGGGACAGATCTCGAAATAAGAGGTATGCATGGCAGACATTCGGATCGAAAACCTGACCAAGCGCTTTGATAATTTTGTAGCTGTGGATAATGTAAGCCTGACCATCGAGGATCAGGAATTTGTCGTGCTACTGGGTCCGAGCGGCTGTGGCAAGACGACGCTGCTGCGCGCCATTGCAGGACTGGGAATGGCTGACGAAGGACGTATCAGTATCGGAGGCCGGGATGTGACATACCTCCCACCGCGCGACCGCAAGATCTCTATGGTCTTTCAAAGCTATGCCATCTTCCCTCACATGACTGTGTATGACAACATCGCCTTCGGATTGAAGATGAACAAAGTTGACAAGCGTGAGATCGAAAGGCGAGTGCGTGATGCCGCCGCGCTGCTGCACATCGAGAATATGCTCGATCGCCATCCCAGCAAGATGAGTGGGGGTCAGCGCCAGCGAGTGGCTGTCGCCCGAGCGATTGCCATGCGGTCTGAAGTTCTGCTCATGGACGAGCCACTCAGCAACCTGGATGCACTGCTGCGGTTGGAGATGCGCGCCGAGCTCAAACGCCTGCTTCAAGAGATCAAGGCTACAACCATTTATGTGACCCACGACCAGATCGAAGCGCTAAGCATGGGCGACCACATCGCCGTGATGAAAGATGGGCAGATCCAGCAGTATGATAAACCGGATATCGTCTATGATCTGCCCGCCAATCGGTTCGTTGGCGGATTTATTGGCACCCCACCCATGAACTTTATGCAGGGACAGGTGCAGCGCGAGAACGGTCAGGTAAAGGTTCAGGTTGGTGACTTCAGCGTGGAGCCGGTTGAGTCAATGCTGCCTCTGCTAAGGTCCTATGATGGCGAACCTATCCTGATGGGTATACGAGCGGAAAACATGGAAGCGCTTGCCCAGCCAGCAAACGACGCGCTGCAGGTCAAGGTGCTGGTTGTGGAGCCGTTAGGCTCTCAAAACCTGTTGACAGTCCAGATCGGCGGTGACCTGGTCAAAGTCGCGACGCATCCCACATTCCGGGTCGATCCCGGCTCAGATATCTGGCTGCGTTTCCCTGCGGACAAGATCCGCTGGGTGGATCGCCAAAATGAGAATGTGCTGTATCCTACATGATTCTCCGGTTAGCGAAGAGCATGAACTGGCAACTTAGCGTAGCTCCCGATGACTGATAATTCCTTACTCTACCGAGCGATTGCAGTGTTAAGACAGAACGATGCGGG
>DATFET010000015.1:0-5432 GCA_035250835.1 Anaerolineales bacterium | reverse complement strand
GTTATCGAGCCGATGTAGACTCGCACCATCCAGCGCCCGTCTAGGACGGCTGGAGTGAGGTATGCGCCGCCGGATTTGTTGACGCGCTCTGCCCATGCCAGCGTGTGCTGATCCAAAGCGGCGCCTTCGAGCACGGATGGTTCATGTCGGATGCAGATTGTCTGCAGAGGGACGGGCGCAAGCACGCGCCAATCAGGAGCGGATTTCACCTGTTCGGCAAACCATTGGGCATTGACCAGGTCGCGCCTCAGGCGTGACTGCAATCCTTCCACGCCCTGCTCACGGATGAGGCACCATAACTTCAGGGCGCGGAAACGCCGCCCCAGCGGTATGCCCCAATCCCGCAGATTCTTTACCTGATGATCGACCGCGCTCTGCAGATAACTTGGATTGGTGCTCATGACCCGCACCAGATGCTGCGGATCACGAACATAGTAAAGTGAACAGTCGAACGCCGCGCCCAGCCATTTGTGGGGATTGAGCACCAGCGAGTCGGCAGATTCGATCCCTTCCCACATCCAGCGGCATTCCGGCAGGATCATGGCTGAACCTGCAAGCGCCGCATCCACGTGCAGCCAGAGTCCATGCTGACGGGCAACCTCTGCAATCGCCCGGATGGGGTCGAGGGCGGTTGTCGTGGTAGTCCCCGTCGTGGCGACAACCGCACAGGGAACGAGTCCCCGCTCCAGGTCCGCTCGAACCGCTTCATCCAGTAGATCAGTCCTCATCGCGTACTTTTCATCCACACCAATGACACGAAGGTTAGCACGTCCGAACCCCGCCAGTAGTGCAGCTTTTTCCACCGAGCTGTGACTGTGCTTCGACACATATACTATAAGAGGTTGATCCTGCCCCTGTAAACCGCTGTGGGCTAATGAATAGCTGGACGCCTTTTCGCGCGCGCACAACAAAGCAACCAGTGTACAACTGGAAGCTGTATCCTGTATGACCCCGCTCCACGCATCTGAGAGACCCAGCATCTGGCGCATCCAGTCTGTCACCACTTCCTCCAGCTCGGTCAGCGCCGGGCTGGACTGCCACGATAGCCCCAGCACGCCCAGTCCTGTACTCAAATAATCGCCCAGCACGGAAGCCAACTCGCCGTTGGCGGGAAAGTACCCAAAGAAGTTTGGATGCTGCCAGTGAGACAAACCGGGCAAAAGGATCTGCTCGAGATCGCTGAAGATGTCATCGAACGGTTCGGGTTGAGTGGGAGGCGTCGCGGGAAGCTGGGCACGGACTGAGCCCGGCTCGACGCGCGATCGAACTGGCAGCTCGGCAAGATGTGTCCGATAGTCGGCGATCCAATCGATGAGCTGATGGCCGATCCTGCGAAATTCTTCAGGGTTCATGGGATTCTCCTACTTCGCGCTGAGCGGAACGAGCGCCTCTCCGCGAGTGCAGACGAAGCGCGTGTACCGTAAGTAATCAAACTCCCATCCAACGTTGCGCTTCGTCCAGCGCGAGTGTTATTCTTTGGCCAGTGTAGTCTGATGCCCCGCTGCTTTATTTTCAAGCAACTCCAATACAAAACACAGAGACGATAGGCGGTTCAAATATCTCTGCAGGTCTGGGTTGCTCAATTCGTTCAGGTCGAACAGCTCCACCACGCGCCGCTCCGCCCGACGGATAATGGCACGCGCCAGCGACAGCGCCGCGCCTGCCAGTGAATCCCCGGGCAGGATGAATTCCTTCGGCATCTCGACCAGCCTGCTCAATGCATCCGTCTGCTCTTCGAGCCAGGTCACACGCGCTTCATCGATGAAATGGAATTTTTCTGCATTCTCAGGGGTCGCCGCCACTTCAGCCATCAGCTTGTACAGGTCGCGCTGCGCGGTGAGCAGGACCGGGCCCGAGTGAGGATCCAGGCATTGGGCGCGCGCCAGCCCGAGAGCCGCGGTCGATTCGTCCAGCGTGCCCACAGCTTCGATGCGGGCATGGTACTTTGCCACGCGTCCCTCGCCGAGAAGATTCGTCGTCCCATCATCGCCTTTGGATGTATAGAAGGCCATGCAGTCATTATAAGCGAAGCGTACCCTGCGGGTAACCAATGGCATATAATCAAACAATCATGCTCGAAGAATATCATGTAAAAATCACCCGACAGGCTCTCGAACAATGCTTTAGCGCACCTGCCCTGGCGAACATCATCGAGGCGAATCTCCACCAGGACTGCCTGCTCGGGCAGATGGGTCACGATGAATACCACTTCGATAACAACGCCTTTGAAAAATCGCATGCCTACATCGAGGAGCAGCGCTCTCTTGTGATCACATCTCTGCAGACGGGTGACAAAGTTTCGGCCTGGTCCGCCTTCGGCAGGCTGACCCATACCGCCCAGGACTTTTACGCTCACTCCAACTACATCGACATGTGGCTCTCCTGTCAGCCCGGCGATGCGCCTCCCGCGCCGTCCGCAGTGGACCCCGTTGATATTGCTTTGATCGACTCCCCCGACCTGCGTTCTGGAAAAATTTATTTGCCGCTCGAGGCGTTGACGGCTGTAGATATCCTTACGCTACTCGTCAAGCCTCTGCTGCCGCGCGACTCTCATGCCTGGATGAACATTGACTCACCCGAAAGGGGATTCAAGTTCGAGTACGCCTTCCACGCCGCGCTCAAGCGGACCGAGATCGAGTTCGAGAGAACAACGGCGGGACTTTCAGAGGATTTACTTGGAGTATTTGTAGACAGGTATTAAACAAAGAGACCGGTAAACAAGCATTCGACTTGTTTACCGGTCTCTTTTAAACCTTTCACTTTGAACTTTCCAACCTTTTACAACTTCTCCAATTCCCCCACCAGCTTATCCAGCACATCGAATCCGCCCTGCCAGAATGTGGCGCTGCGAATATCGATGCCTGCATCGGCCAGGATTTTTGCCGGGGCTTCAGAGCCGCCAGCGGACAAAATCTTTAGATACTTCGGCTTGAATGCTTCGCCTTCCGTTTTGAACTGTTGATACAACGAGAACACCAGCAGCTGGCCGAAAGCGTAGGCATACACATAGAATGGGGTATGGTAGATGTGCGGGATGGAGACCCACTCCCATTGGAACTCATCACTCAGCTCGACAGCGTCGCCGAACTGTTCCTTCAGGTTGTCCATGTAGGCCGCGGCGATGTCGTTGACCGAGGCGTTCTTCTGGATCATCTCGTGCGCCTGTTTTTCGAACATCGCAAAATAGGACTGGCGCATGATGGTAGCATAAGCATCGTCTACCTGCTTAAAAAGCAGATCGCGGCGGACGGATTCGTCCTTTTCCTCGGCGAGCAGCTTATCAGTCAGCATCATCTCGCCGAAGGTTGAGGCGGTCTCCGCCAGCGGCAGGGAGGAATGGAAGGTGAACGTGCTGTGATGAGAAGCCAGCATGGCGTGGATGGCATGTCCCAGTTCGTGCGCCATAGTTGCCACATCGCGGGCGCGTCCCTGATAATTCAGTAATACGTAGGGGGTCATATCCGGCAGCACAGACCAGCAGAAGGCGCCCTCGCGTTTTCCCTTGCGAACTTCGCTGTCCACGTGCTCCTGGTCAAAGACGCGCTGGGCCATTTCGGCGAGCTGCGGGTTGAAGGAGTTGAATGACTCAAAGACCATTTTTGTGGCAGCGTCATATTCGAATTTCTTATCCGAGTTGGCGATCGGCGCGTAAATGTCATAGCGGCGAAGCTTGCTTACACCCAGGTGTTCTGCCTTGAGCTTGAAATAGCGCTGGAAGATCTTTGTGTTTTTCCTGGCCGCAGACAGCAGGGCCTCCACTGCCTCATCGGGGATGTCATTGCCGAGATTGCGCACGGCGATCGGGCTGGAGAACTTTCGCAGGCCGATGTTCTCATTGTGCCAGTCACGGGCGCGGGTCTGATACATCTGCCCGAGGATGGGGGCATCCGCGCTAAAGACGCGATACAGTTCCTGGTAGGCTTTGGCTCTCAGGTCGGCATCCGGACCCTGGACATAGGCAGTCAATTGTCCGCGCGTAAGCTCTGTCGTTTCCCCGTCCACCTCCAGTTTAAAAACATAGCGGTTCGTGATTGCATCATACAACGTCATGAGCGCGCCTGCACCGGTCACATCCTTGATGTTGATGACTTTCTCCTCTGCCTCGCTCAAGGTATGTGGTTTGAAGTGACGCATCTCCTCCAGGTAATAGCGATAATCGCCTGCTGAACTCATCAGGCGTTCGGCGTTCTGATCGTCGAGCTCCTTCCACCACAGGCTGAAGAACAGGGTGCGGTTCTGCATCTCGGCCGCGAACTGCTGGACGCGTGCCATATAGGTCTGCGCGATCTGATCCTGTGTGTCAGAGGCAAAGGAAAGACCGGTAAATGCGTAAATCTTGTTGACGATGCGCGTCGTCGCTTCGGAGGCGCGTACAAATTCCATGAACTGGTGCGCATCGATATCCGCCTGAAGCTTGCCGCGGATGCCCTCAAATGACATGACCTGCTCTTCCACGTTATCGAACGCGGCCTGCAGGTGCGGGCTGTCGAAGCTGGGATAAAGCTCGCCGAGATTCCATCTGGTAAGTGTGTATGCCATATATTTTCTCCTCTACTTTTTTTATTGTCGTTGCGAGCCTCGCGCCGAGCGGAGTGGAAGACGAAGCGCAAGGCGAAGCAATCTCATGTTCCATGTATACATTTCAAAACAAAAATTGCCTTTGAGCGTGGGGATTGCTTCGTCGCCACTTCGTGGCTCCTCGCAACGACATTGTGTGGGTTACAAACTGGATCGGATGTGGACGATATCGCCATCCTTGACCGGGTATTCCTTGCCCTCAAGCCTTAACCTGCCTTTGGCCTTGGCTTCATTCATTCCGCCCAGGCTGACGAGATCATCATAGTGCACCACCTCCGCCCGGACGAATCCGCGCTGCAGGTCAGTGTGGATCTCGCCCGCCGATTCCTGGGCGGTCGCGCCGCGCTTCGTCTCCCAGGCGCGGACCTCGTCTTCGCCGACCGTGAAAAACGACTGCACCTGCAGCAGGTCATAGGAAAGACGGATCATCCGGTTCAGGCTGAGCTCCTCGATCCCATATTCCTGCATGAACAGCGCGGCATCTTCAGACGAAAGCTGGGCGATCTCCATCTCGAGCTTGCCCAGTAGAGCCACCGACGGGGTTTCGAACTCCCAGATCGGCGCGGCCTGTCCCTCGCCCATGTTGAACACAATGAGAACCGGCCTGCGGGTGAGCAGTCCAAAGCTGGCGAGGATTTTACTCTCCTCTGCTGAAATCTCCACCTTCCGCAGAGGGGTATTTTCGGATAGCACATCCCGCAGGCGCTGGAAAAGTACAGTCTGGCGCTCGTTGTCCGCCTTGTCGGTGCCGCCTTTTTTGCGTTCGTCAGCCAGGCGCTCGAGCTTGCGTTCCACCGCGATCAGGTCATTCAGCAGCAGCTCGCTGAGCATGATGTCCGCATCGCGGGCCGGGT
>DATFET010000526.1:0-4006 GCA_035250835.1 Anaerolineales bacterium | reverse complement strand
TAGAGCATGAGAATTTTTCATCGCGTGACCACCTGCTCGCCTTCTTCCAGTCCCGAAACGATCTCGACATACGTATCGCCGCGCAGGCCGATCTGGACCTGTTTGCTGGTCTCCTGAATGCCGTCCCACACTTTGACTGTGGTCTCATCCCCGCTGGAAGCCCGCACCACTGCCCGCGGCAGGCACAACACTCCTTCACGCTTTGCGATCGTAATGGCAGTGTCAGCAGTCATGCCATCGGCCAAACCATCGGGGATCTCGTCCAGTGTGATGTAAATGTTGTACAGTGGGCGATCTCCCTCGATCCGTTGAGGAATGATGCGGTCCACCTTTCCCTGCACAGTTACCTCCGGACGTGCGTCGAAATAGACTTCCACCGTCTGCCGGGCCGCCAGCAGGGGATAATCTTCCTCTGTCACGCTGGCGATGACTTCGAGTGCCCTGGGATCGCCAATGGTGAACAAGATTGTTTCTACCTGGTAAGTCTGCCCGCCTACCGCAGAGGCGGCAAATACGATGCCGGTAATGGGAGCCTTGATCTGTAAGCTTTCCAGTACAGCATTCGCGGCGTCATATTTTGCCTGAGCGAGGGCAAGCTCAGAATCGGCAGCCACAATCTCGCTTTCCGTGGGATTGCTTGTATACCAATTCATTTTCGACTCGAGTGATCTTAGATTTTCCTTGGCGGTTGCCAGGCTTGCTAGCAGCTGGGCACGCAGGGTTGGGTCTTCGGCATTCCTGGCTGCATTCTCCAGCTCTGAGACCGACTGGCTCGCGGCCCTGATTTGCCTTCTTAAATCTTTGATGAAATCATCGGTTGCGCGCGGATAATCAAGAGAAGTCCTTCTCCTCTGAAGTTTCTCCAACTCCTCCTGTGATTCAAGCAAATCGACCTGTGCCTGTGTTGTCGTGACCGGGTCGAGCTCGGCAAGGATCTGCCCCTCTTGCACCTGATTGCCCACACGAACATTTACGTCGGATAGCCTGCCTGTCGCGGGCATATACACATTGGCTTGATTGACATTGACAAGGTTCCCCGGTGCAGTCACGGTCTGCTGCACATCACAGCTTGTCACCGACACAGTTTGCGGGGTGGGAGTCGGTTCGGGTGGTTTTGTCGTCGCGAAACCTGCATATCCTCCCACGGCGATGACTGCGGCCACGATCAGCACAAAAACAATGATTACGGATTTGTTCACAGTGAAACTCCGGATGAAGACCCTGTAGGATTCCACTGCAATCGAAAAGAAGCCTCAGAGGAATTCTCCTGCAAACGAGGATTCCAGTTTGCGGGTAAAACCTTCAGTGTCTGGGATATCGGTAAGTCTATACTCTCGAAGTTTCAGACGGGTTATGATGTGGTTAAGATTTCGTAACCCCCGTTATTTCATTCTGTCAGGCGGCACCGCCTGGCGCGTCGTCTTACTTTGCTAGTCTATATCCAATCCCTGGCACAGTCAGGATCAGGGACGGCTGCTCAGGATTTTCCTCGATCTTTTCCCGCAGGCGGCGGATGTGCACGTTGACTGTTTTCTCGCTCTCGAGATCGGGAGCAAAACCCCAGACCGCTTCCACGATCTGGGCCCGCGTCAATGCCTGACCGCGATGACGGGCAAGATACGCCAGCAGGCGGAACTCAGTCGGTGTCAGATTGAGCGACTCGTCGCCGCGCCGCACCTGGCCTGTCGCCTGGTCCAAGACCAGATCATGGATCACCCACTGGTTTCCCTTTGAGGAGGCGTAATCTCCGTAGGCCCGCCGCAGCTGGGCCCGCGTCCGTGAGACCAATTCACGCAGGCTGAACGGTTTGGTCATGTAATCGTCCGCACCCAGTTCCAACCCGAGCACTTTATCCAGTTCATCGTGCTGGGCAGTCAGCATGATGATCGGCTGGCGCAGCCCGAGCTGGCGCAGCTGCCGGCAAAAGTCAAAGCCTGAGCCGTCCGGCAGGCGGATATCCAGGACGATCAAATGCGGAGAATTTTTCCGGGCAAATTCAACTCCGCTTCCCCCTGTTGTACATAAATACGGTTCGAAGCCATGTGTGCGAAACCCGTCCATCAGGCTCTGCCCAATGGCGGGATCGTCTTCCACAAGAAGGATGCGGTAATTTTCCATAGGCGTTGAGAATTATAGAAGCAAATCCAAAATTGCCCAGGGTGGTATCGTTTGGGGAGGACTTGACATTAAACACCTTGTCATCCTGAGCGCCTCTTCACAGTATAATTAATAAATGCCATACATCCTGCACCTGACGAATACCCTGGATCTGCCATAGACCCTGGCAGCAGAAGGAACCAACCAGTGGACATTTCATCGATCACCCTTACTCTTCAACAAATTCTAGGTGTCGTATACGTCATCTATGTCTGTATAGTGGGCGGAATCATCCTGCTGGACAATCGTTCCCCGCAGTCGACCTTTGCCTGGCTGTTCCTGATGCTGAGCTTCCCTATCCTGGGGTTCCTCGTGTATGTATTTTTTGGACGCGGGTACAAAGCCTTCAGCAGGGAGAACAAGCTGGCGCGGCTCGGCGGCTTATCTACACTCTATGGAACGGTCATCCAACCATTACGGGATATTCAGGATGAGTATGCTGAAATCGTCAGGCGCGAAGAACCGGAATCGTATCGCCAGAAATTATTGTCCCTTGTCAAGCGTAACTCACCGTCGATCCTGACGATCTATAACCAGGTGGAGATCTTACAGGATGTCACGGAGAAGTATCCAAGTCTTTTAGAGGATGTCCGCAATGCAAAATCGTCCATCCACCTCCTGTATTACATCTGGTCGGAAGACGAATTCACCGTGCAACTCAAGGATGCTTTGATCGAGCGGGCAAAGGCGGGTGTCAAAGTGCATGCCCTTGCGGATGCCTCCTGCCTGAATGTCAGCAAACAATATCTGGAAGATCTGCGGAAAGCTGGCGTACAACTGCTTCCCTACAAGGTATTCAAGCAGATCGGCCGCCTGCATACCGCCAACTACCGCAGTCATCGCAAGATCGTCGTGATCGATGGAAAGATTGGGTACATCGGCGGGATGAACCTGGACAAGGAACAATTGCCCGGCGGAAACCCCCTGGGATCCTGGCGCGATACCCATCTGAGGATCGTGGGTGAAGGCGCGCTGGCGCTCCAGGCTTCCTTTGCCGTAAGCTGGTATAACACGACCAAAGAAATCTTCGATGCCGAGACCTACTTCCCGAAGGTGGATACCAGCCAGCTGCCCGTCACTCCATTACAGCTCACATTGGGCGGACCTGATTCGCAGTGGAAAGCCATGCAGCAGTTGTATTTCTTTATGATCATGACCGCCGAAAAGAAGGTCCAGATTCAGTCGCCCTTTTTTGTCCCGGATGAAAGCCTGCTCGAAGCGATCAAAGCTGCGGCTTTGTCGGGAGTTCAGGTGCAGATCATGGTCTCCAAGCACGGGACAGCAGTAGAGCTGGCTCACCGCGCCTCGTTCACTTATCTGGCGGAAGTCGTGCGCTCAGGGGCAAAAGTCTACCTGTACGATAAGGGATATTTCCACAGCAAGACCATCAACGTCGACTCCCAGGTCTGCGCCATCGGTACAGCGAACTTCGACATCCGCAGTTTTTCCATCAATTACGAAGCGATGGCTGTCCTGTATGATAAGGAAATGGCGGACGAACTGGCAGCTGATTTCGAGAACGATCTGAAAAGCTGCGAGGAGTTTTCCCTGGCGGCATATAAGGCTTCGCCGCTCTGGCGACGCCTGTTGAACTCCACTGCCCGCCTGGCCTCCCCGTTGTTGTAACCACACGACATCGCGCTGACGAAGCGCAGTTTATCCCTTTATCGCGTTGAGCGGAGCCGCAGGCGTAGACGAAGCGCGCTGAGATAAGCAATTCACCCACCTGGAGACCGCGCTTCGTCTGCGGGATGGGATATGGCGCAAAAATGTCGGTAACTATTCCTCGAGCGCTCCCTGCGCCGTCCCCGGCGCAGGATTTCCCCTGAAAACGCCGCCGGGGACGGCG
>DATFET010000525.1:0-4726 GCA_035250835.1 Anaerolineales bacterium | reverse complement strand
AAAACCTGATCCTTGGCTTTCTCAGCGGGATGCTTATCGGAGCGGTTGTTGCATTGATCGTTGCATTTTCATCGGTTACTTTGAAGCAGTCGCAGGTTGCAGTGGGATTCGTGTTGGCGCTGGTCTGCCGTGACCTTGCTTATTTTCTTGGCAATCCGTTTATGGGGCTGGCCGGACCACGGCTGCCAGGATGGCCGATCCCCGTTCTCAGCAACATCCCTGTACTGGGTACATTATTTTTCAATCACGACTTGATGACTTATCTGAGCTTCCTCATGATCTTCATCACCTGGTTATGGATCTTCCGTACGCGGCCGGGCTTGATGCTGCAGGGCATCGGTGAACGTCCTGCTGCAGCATATGTGCGTGGAGCCAATGTCGAAGTAATGCGTTATGTGTATACAGTCCTCGGCGGCGCGATCATTGGTCTGGCGGGACCAGCCTTTTCGCTCAGCGTAAAAGCCGGTTGGAAGGGGACAATTTCCGGCCTGGACGGGATCGGCTGGATCGCTTTGGCGATCACCATCTTCGGCGGATGGAATCCAGTGCGCGCCGCATTCGGTGCCTATCTGTTCGCGTTCTTACAATGGCTGGGGCTCGTCCTGCAACCCAACCTCCCGAATATTCCATCCCAGGTTCTGCAGGTTGCACCCTTTCCCCTCATGATCCTGACCCTCCTGCTGGTGAATATCGGTAACGCGGAATGGGTCGACAGGACCCTTGCTATGCTGCCGGAGCCTGGACGTCGATTCTTCTCGAAAACATTTCGCGCCCTGCGCACTTCACCTCCTGCTGCCTTGGGAGTTCCGTTCGAAAGAGATTAAGCCTCTTTCAAATTACTGGACAAACTTTTCAGACGGATTTGAAGTTTGAAAATCAAATATTGGTTTAGTCGGTGAAGCGGCATTCTGGAATGGCGCATTATTGCGCATGCCCTGGATCTTCCTTAAGTTCCTTCACAAGGAAGAAATTTCAATGATTCCTATTTCAGTTGACTGGATTATGGATAATTATCATACGATTTCTATTACAAACTGTCTGACAACTTGACGAGGCTTCCGTTATACTGATTAGAACAGGAGTGATCATGCTGGCTCTTAAAAGACTGCTGCGCAAAGAATGGGTCTCTCGGTTGATTGACGGGCTCCTGCCGGTCTTTGCCACTCTGGCAGCACTGGGTGTTGGTGCAGTAATCCTGCTCTTCCTGAATGTTAATCCCATCGAAGCATATCAGGCACTCTGGGAAGGAGCTTTCGGGAGCTCCAATGCCTTCGCAGAGACACTGGTCAAAGCCACGCCACTGCTGCTGGTTGCCATTGGTATTTGTATCTCGTTCCGTGGTGACGTGATCAATATTGGTGGTGAAGGCCAGATGATTATCGGTGCGCTCCTGGCAACCTGGCTGGGTCTGACCTTAACAGGTCTTTATGGCTGGGCGATGCTCCTTCTTGCAATCGCAGCCGGGTTTTTAGGGGGAGCGGTCTGGGGTGGAATTCCAGGTTTTCTCAAAGCATATTTCAATGTGAATGAAATCCTGAGCACTGTGATGATGAATGCCATCGCTGTGCAGTTAATGAATTTTCTCCTGCGTGGTCCAATGATCGACCCGTCACAGGCTGATCTGGCATCCAAGATTCCCCAGACTGCCCGCCTGCTGGAAATTTTCCGTTTGCCTCGTCTGGTTCCCACTCGCCTGCATCTGGGCGGATTGATAGCAGTCGTGCTGGCAATCCTCGTTTATATCCTGTTGTGGCGCACGACGTTAGGCTATCGCATCCGGGCAGTGGGACAAAATCCACATGCTTCGCGTTATGCAGGCATCAAAGTCCAGCGCTACATTGTTCTTGCCTTGCTGCTGAGCGGCGCCTTTGCGGGTCTGGCTGGAATGAACCAGGTGTATGGCGTGAATTACCGCATGATTACGGATGGATCCTCTTCAGGATTTACCGGCGGTGCCGGGTTCAACGGGATTGTGGTTGCCCTGTTCGGTCAGCTGCATCCACTCTGGTCGATACCGGCCTCCGTCCTGTTCGGTGGACTTCTAGTTGGAGCCAATAGCATGCAGAGGGCGGTGCAGGTTCCCTCTGCGTTCGTAACTGTACTGAATGGGTTGGTGGTGATCTTCGTTGTCAGCAGCGAAATATGGAGGAGGAGGAGACAAAAACGAAGGATGGCTGCTGTAAGGGAGGATGAAGAATCGCCGCCTCCTGCCGATAAGGAAAAACTTCAGCAGGCGGAGATAGCATCATGATTTCCGATCTTTTTTCTGCTACTGTCCTGGTTGGAATCCTGGCGTCCGGGATCCGACTGGCGACTCCGTATTTGTATGCCGCTATTGGTGAGACCTTTGGTCAGCGCAGTGGAGTGCTCAACCTCGGTGTCGAAGGCCAGATGCTCCTGGGGGCATTCGCGGCCTTTTATGTTGTGTTGACCACCAATAACCTTTGGCTGGGTGTGCTGGCTGCCATGATCGTTGGTGCAGCAATGGGCCTCGCCATGGCTTATATAACTGTAAACCTGAATGCCGAACAGGGGATCAGTGGCATTGGCTTCTTCCTCTTTGGTCTGGGAATGAGTGATCTTCTCTTCCAGAAATTGGTAGGGACGGTGGAAACCGTCAAAGGTTTTCCGGAGATCTACATCCCCGGGCTGAGCGATATTCCAGTCATTGGTGAAATTTTCTTTAGTCAGAATATTATGGTCTATGGCGCGTATCTGCTGGTGCCGGCTGCACTGTTCGTTCTGAACAGGACGACGCTTGGATTGAAGATCCGTTCGGTGGGTGAAAACCCGGATGCAGCCGATTCGCTGGGAGTTAGTGTGGCACGCACCCGCTATTTTACGATCATTCTGGGCGGGACCCTTTCAGGAATTGCCGGCGCCTCCCTCTCGATTGCCCTGTTGAATGTCTTCCAGCAAAACATGACCAGCGGTCTGGGCTTCATTGCGGTTGCACTTGTGTACTTTGGCGCCTGGCGTCCGCTCGGCGTTTTGGGCGGCGCGCTGTTATTCAGCATGGTCAGTTCCCTGCAATTATGGATACAAGTGAAAGGCGGAACGATTCCGTCGGATATTGCGGTGATGATGCCCTATGTCCTGACCATTCTGGTACTGGTCGCCACCGCATCGAAAGTTCGTGCTCCATCAGCATTGACAAAACCCTTTGAAAGGGAAAATTGATTTCAGATAGGAGGTATCCTACAGCCTGTAACTCCTGGTTTCGAAACGGTCTCGAATGTCACATCAAAATTCATAATCATTCAAGGAGAAGAAAATGAAAAAGTTTGCATGGCTTTTGAGCTTGATCCTCGCCGTTACAATGATCCTTAGCGCCTGCGGCGCTCCTGCGACAGAAGCTCCCGCACCGGTTGAAACGGATCCCCCGGCCTCGGCTGAACCTTTCCGCGTGGCTGTTGTCATGCCCAGCGCTATCAATGACCTGGCATTCAGCCAGAGTATGTACGATGCGCTCGTTCGTATCCAGGAGGAAATGGGCGCCGGGAACTTCGAGTTCGTCTACTCCGAAGGCATGTTTGTTGTGGATGATGCTGCAGCAGCCATCCGTGACTATGCTTCGCAGGGTTACAACCTGGTGATTGCACACGGTTCCCAATACGGTTCCTCCCTCCAGGAGATCGCGCCGGACTTCCCGGAGACGAGTTTCGCCTGGGGCACCACCGTGGACACCTTTGGCCTGTCGAATGTCTTCGCTTACGAAGCTGCCTCCCAGGAGGGCGGATATGTCAACGGTGTGCTGGCAGCCACTCTTTCCGAGAGTAATGTGATCGGTGTTGTGGGCCCCATCGAGACCGGTGACGCGAAACTGTACACTGTACGTGGATGGTTTCAAAGCTGGCGCGATAGCGACCAAGCCGGATGCCCAGGTAAACGTGAACTATATCGGTTCCTTCTCAGACGTCGCGCTGGCCTCTGAAGCCGCGACGACCCACATCGCCGCGGGTGCAGACGCCCTGACCGGCACCGCCCAGATGGTTGTGGGTGCGATCGGCAAAGCTGAGGAGAGCAATGTATTGTGGTTTGGCACGCAGTCCAACCAGACGTCCCTTGCGCCCTCCATTGTCGTGGCCAGCCAGGTCTATCACTGGGAAGGGATTCTGAACGAGATGATCTCTCTCATTAAAGCTGGGACGCTCGGCGGTCAGTCATTCACTGCCAGCCTCGAAAATGGCGGTGAGGTGATGGAATATAATCCGGACTATGCCCTGCCTGAGGATGCCAAGACACTGGCAGAGTCAACCGTTCAGGGGATCATTGACGGATCGATAACGATCGCCCTGCCATAGTTCGTTTATGATGGTAAAGCCTTGCGAAGGTATCAATCCTTCGCAAGGCTCGTCAGCCCAGATTAACTCAGGATGGCACGATGACCGATTCAAACAAACTCCCTTCCGGCCGGGCTCGCATCGACAGCCTGCAATTGCATGGGATCACCAAGAGATTCCCCGGTGTGTTAGCCAATGACCGCGTCGACTTCGATATCAAGTCTGGCGAGGTTCACGCGCTGCTTGGCGAGAACGGTGCTGGAAAAAGCACATTAATGAAAACCCTGTATGGCATGTATCACCCGGACGAAGGAGAGATTCACCTGAACGGGGAGGCGGTCACAATTGCCTCGCCAACCGACGCCATCAACCTGGGCATCGGAATGATCCACCAGCATTTCATGCTGGTACCTACGTTGACCGTCGATGAGAATGTGGCTCTG
>DATFET010000523.1:0-3386 GCA_035250835.1 Anaerolineales bacterium | reverse complement strand
GTAGTGCGGGGCAGGTGTCGCCCCGATGCCCTGCGGGGGAATGACTTGCTCTAGTTATTTTGAACGACTACTTAGCCGCGCTTTTTCAACCACTTCAATAGTTGATCTTTTGTCCAGCAGTTGATCACATCTTTGGCTTCGAGCCAGGCGCGGCGGGCAGTGGCAACGCCATAGGGCAGCATATCCAGGTCCGCTTCGGAATGGGCGTCGGTGTTGATGCTGAGGGGGATGCTCATGTCTCGGGCGCGACGCGCATACATATCGTCCAGGTCGAGGCGGGAGGGGTGGGCGTTGATCTCCAGCGCCACCCCCGATTCTTTGGCGGCGTTGAGAACCGCGTCCATATCCAGGTCCGCTCCCTCGCGGTCGGGAATCAGGCGTCCCGTGGGATGACCGATAATGTCCACGTGTGGGTTGCGGATGGCGTTGAGGACGCGCTGGGTGACCTTCTCGCGCGGCTGCCGCAGGCTGGTGTGAAGAGAAGCGACGACGAGATCGAGCGTGGCGAGGAATTCGTCCGGGTAATCGAGCGCGCCGTCGGCTTTGATCTCCACTTCGCTGGCATGCAGGACCAGGATCTTCTCGCCCAGCTGTTTTTGAATCTTTTTGATTTCGGCAGCCTGGTCTTTGTGCCTCTCCATGCTCAAGCCGCCGGTCACACCCAGGCTGACCGAGTGATCGGTGAAGGCAATGACCTTGATGCCGCGCTTCGCCGCAGCCTTTGCCATCTCCAGCATCGGCAGTTTCCCGTCGCTCCAGGTGGAGTGGGTTTGCAGGTCAGCCTTGATATTTTTGATCTCGATCAGCTTGGGAAGCCTGCCTGCCTTGGCTGCCTGGATCTCGCCGCGGTCTTCCCGCATCTCCGGAGGAATCCATGGCAGCCCGAGAGTTTCATACACTTCCTCTTCGGTGGTGCAGAAGATTTTGTCTTCACTCTTTAGCTTCAAAAAGAAATGCTCGGATAACGATAGACCTTTTGCCAGCGCGATCTCACGCAGGCGGACGTTGTGGTCCTTTGAACCGGTCGCGTACACCAGCGCTGTGCCGAACTGTTCGGGTGGGAGCACCCAAACCTGGGCGCGCACACCGTCGTTGAATTCGATGCTCGATTTTGTCGGGCCCTTCCCCAGGACGCGATTGACGCGCGGCAGTTTGACAAATGCATCCATGACGGGAGCAGAGTCTTTTGCCGCGACCAGGAGATCGAGATCGCCCACCGTCGAGCGCATCCTCCGCAGGCTGCCGGTCGGCTGCGCGTTGACGACTCCCTTCACCCCCATCAGTGTTTCGACGATCTCCATCGCCAGCGGATAGGCGTGACCGAGGGGAATCCGCGCCGACCGTCGTCCGAGCGAGGCAATGCCCTCCAGGATGGCGGCTTCTGATTTAGCTCCCATGCCCGGCATGTCCCGCAATTTGCCTTCCTTCGCCGCAGTCTCCAGCTCGGGAAGGGTCGTGATCCCCAGCGTCTTCCAGATCATGGCGATCTTCTTCGGTCCGAGCGATGGGACAGCCAGCCAGGTCGCCAGCTCCTCAGGCACTTCCTTTTTCAATTTTTCCAGGAATTCGAGTTTGCCTGTGCGCAGCAGCTCATCGATTTTCTCGGCAATGGCTTTCCCCACACCGGGGATGTCCTCCAGCTTCCCCTCTTTCCAGTATTCACTCGCCTCGCGTCCAAGCCCCATCAGGCTTTCGGAGGCCTTGCGATAGGCGAGCGTCTTGTAGATGATCTCACCCCTGATCTCCAATAAATTTGCGACGAGCGTAAACGTCTCTGCCAGTTGACGATTGTTCAACATACGGATAATCCTTTCGCCTGCCCGAATTATACGCTCAAACGATACCGTCTCCGGTCGCATTGGAATACGGTCTCAGGACTCATCCCTTATGTGAAGAGATGGAATATCCTGTGGACAACCAAAGGAGGTCCTGATGAACACCACGACTAATTTTCTCAAGCGCCACTCCCTCAGCATCGGAATTTTGCTGATGTTCGCGTTCACCTGGCCGATCGACCTGGCATATGCCGGCAAGCTGCCCTTCGAGGTTCCGTTCATTGTGTACCTTTTCCTGGGCTGGGGATTTATCGCTGCATCGGTCCTGATGACCGGGCTGACCCTGGGCAAAGATGCAGTCATCGCCCTCCTCAAGCGATATCTGTACTGGCGGGTTGGCTGGAAGTGGTTCCTGGTGGCATTTCTTTTACAGCCGCTCCTCATGGTGCTGGGAGTGTACGGCAATGTCCTGGTGAGCGGGGTTGCGCCTGATTACAGTGAGATCATAGCCTACCAGATTTTCGGTGAGTCAGCTACCCTGTGGCTTTTCATCGTGCCTTTCTTTCTCATCGATTTCATCGCCAATGGAGAAGAGATCGGCTGGCGAGGCTACGCGCTGCCGCGGCTGCAGGCCCGCCACAGCGCATTGATAGCCACGCTGACCCTGGGTCTCATCTGGGGAGTCTGGCACCTGCCGAAATTTCTGTCGCACTGGAACGCGGTTTCCTTTGCCTGGTTCATGGCACATACCATGGCAGTCGCCTTTTTGTATACCTGGATATACAACGGCACAAGGGGAAGCCTGCTGCTGGTCACCATTCTGCATGCCAGTTCCAATACTGCAGGGGTTTTCCTGCCCATCGCGAACACCGTGTCCAGTCAGAACATGGGCGCATATATCGGCTATGTGCTGTTCGAGTGGCTTGCCGCGCTGGTGATCGTTTTGGCAACCGGTGCAGCCAATCTCTCGCGGACGGAAGAAAAGCAGATTCAAGAGGAGCCTGACGGACAGGCTGAAGTCATTCTTCAACAGGCTTGAACTACCCAGTGGTCGAGTAGTGGCGCTTCGCTTCGTCTACGCTGTCGCTCCGCTCAGCGCGAAACGCCACATATCGAGACCACACATTTTCTAGAAACCTCTTCCTTACAGGGAACTTTTGGTCTCGACACTTGCACCTGCGTGCCAGTGCAGGTGTACGCCTCTCCAAAGGCAGTCGGGGCTGCTCGACCATCGAGGTCTTCTTGAAATTCATAAGTGTCAGCCGGCTAAGAGAACAACATCTTTCGAAAATGAAATTGAGTCGTGAAGTTTAAGGAGAGCAAAATGAACACACATTTCCGAGGATTTACAAACCTTCTCAAGCGCAGCATCGTTGCATTGACTGTATTTGTTTTTGCGCTTGCCATTGCGGGGATGATCTACCAGACCGCCGCGGCTGAGTCGGACCAGCGTAAATATCCGCCTCCCGGCGTGCTGGTCAACGTCGACGGCCATAAAATGCACATCTATTGTGTGGGGGACGGAAGCCCTACGATCCTCCTTGATCATGTGGGCGGCGGCTCATCCGTGGATTGGGCTTTGATCCAGCCCGCTTTGACGGCGCATACCCG
>DATFET010000522.1:0-5958 GCA_035250835.1 Anaerolineales bacterium | reverse complement strand
GATCAATGGGGATGGAAGCCTGCGCCTCCGAGTAACCGCCACGGGAAACGAGACCGCGCTGGCTGGCATCATGCGCCTTGTAGAACAGGCCCAACAGTCCAAATCGAAAACGCAGGTTCTCGCGGATAAAGCGGCGGGCTGGCTCTTCTATGTACCCATCGCTGCCGCGCTGATCACTGCCATCGCGTGGACGGTCGCCCAGGGCTTCAATCTCGAAACGCTCACGCGCGTGGTCACCGTTCTGGTCATCGCCTGTCCTCATGCGCTGGGTCTGGCAGTTCCCCTGGTGGTCGCCATTACCACTGCCCTGGGGGCCAGCAATGGCATTCTTGTCAGGGACCGCCTTGCACTGGAGGCTGCCCGCGAAATCGATGTAGTCATTTTTGACAAGACCGGAACCCTCACCCAGGGTAATTTCGGCGTCGTGGATATAGGTACGGCAGAAGGATGGGAGTCTGACCGAGCGCTAGCTCTTGCCGCTGCACTTGAAGGAGACTCCGAACATTTGATCGCCCAGGCCATCCGCCGTTTGGCGCGGGATCGAAAGCTTACACTGCCTGCCATTAGCAAATTTGCTGCCATCAAGGGACGCGGTGTACAGGCAATGTTTGAGAATGAAACGTATTATGTCGGCGGACCGCGTCTTCTCGAAATGCTTTCGTTGAGTCCCACAGGAAACCTGGAGACCTTCACAGAGTCTGCAAACAGGAATGCGCAGACTGTTGTGTATCTGACGACAGAGAACAAAATCCTTGCCGCAATATCCATTGCTGATGTCATCCGTCCCGAGAGCCAACAGGCAATCAAAAGTTTGCAGGACATCGGAATCGAAGTCGCCATGCTCACTGGTGATAGTCAGGCTGTTGCGAAAGCAGTAGCGAACCAGTTGGGCATCCAGCGCGTCTTTGCCCAGGTGCTCCCAGAGCATAAGGATCAAAAGATAGTCGAACTGCAGCAACAGGGAAAACGTGTGGCGATGGTGGGCGATGGCGTGAACGACGCGCCGGCTTTGACGCGTGCTGAGGTTGGCATCGCGATCGGCGGCGGGACAGATGTCGCCATCGAATCTGCGGGAATTGTCCTGGTCAACAGTAACCCGTTGGATGTGGTCAAAATATTCAAACTTAGCCGCGCTAGTTATAGCAAGATGATACAAAATCTCTGGTGGGCGGCGGGATATAACATTGTTGCCATTCCACTGGCTGCTGGCGTGTTGGCAAGCTTGGGCATCCTGCTTTCGCCTGCGGTTGGCGCTTTGCTCATGTCATTGAGCACGATTGTGGTTGCCATCAATGCACAATTACTTCGTAGAATCAGCCTATAGGTCACTGGGTGATATGTGTCTCCTCCATAAAATATGTGCTGGTAAAGGCAGACATATTCATGCTGCGGAGTTGCATTATCAAGAACAAGACCACGGAAGTATATTTTGTACCTTTCCAAATTAATCTGACATTTGTTTTGGGTGCGCATGGCGCTAGAGAGCGCCTGCTACACAAAATTTATATGTAGAGGACGTTCTCCCCTGGCACCGTGCGGCTTAAGCCGTACCAGGGCAGGTGTAACGTCCGGTTTTCATGAAAGAATATGTCAGGTTTAATTGTTAATCTTCAACATATGCTAGACCTCTTGCATAAGTATTTGTAGGGCGGGTTTGCAACCCGCCGAAATCTATGATTGTCAGGCTGCAAGCCTGACCTACAGGTGACTTTCGCAAGAGGTCTACCGATCGGATATTCGTCTGAAAGGAGGCAGAATCAAAAAGTCGCTGCACTGACTCCAGATTCTAAAATAACTATGGGCAGAGTACGTGTTGTAGGACCAAGGATTGAAGTTGGCGAGGCAAAGGCTATGGCAGATGCAGGCGAGGCGGTAATTTTAGATGTCGTCGCTTCGCGCGTGTGGCCAAGTATGACCCGCACCATCCCAGGGTCGATCCGCATCCCACCTGAGGAAGTCGGAAATCGGTTTGATGAACTGCCGCGTGACAAAGCGATCATCGCCTACTGTACTTGACGCGATGAGTTTACGAGCGCCCGTGTGGCGTCATTTCTAGTGAACCAGGGATACCGTGCCTTTGCACTGCGCGGCGGTTACATCGCCTGGTACAAGGCAGGCTTCCCAATCGAGCGGAAAAAAGCAACTGCCGCGATGCCGGTGGATGCCTTGTGTCCTGAGTGCGGGGAGCCAATGGAGACACATTCAAGCCATGGGTTGGCAGACAACTTTGACTGAACATTAGCTCAGCAGCGAGAACGCGAGCACGGACATGGGGAGCTTGTTCTCGCCTGCAGATGCCCACGGTAACCGCAATGTGAACTGGATGGCGGCCACGACATACCCCACGCTTGAGGATGCGTTGCGCGGCAACTTGACCCTCATTCTGGTTAATCAGGTCTCAGGGTTGAGCTTATTCTCTGACAGATAAGCCCATAGAGATTGAGGCTGTGTACGCTTATTGCGCTGTATAGCCGCCATCGACTAAATGGTAGCTGCCGGTGATAAACGCCGCCTCGTCGGAGGCAAGGAAAACGATTAGAGCGGCCACCTCTTCGCTCGCGCCGAGACGTTTCACCGGATGCAGATCGGCGATCGCCTGCAGGGCTGCTTCATCCAGTGTTGAAGTGAGCAGGGGCGTTGCTATATAGCCTGGACCTACACTGTTGATGCGGATATTGCGTGTTGCATATTCAATGGCCGCGGCTTTTGTCAGCCCGAGCACTCCGTGTTTGGCAGCGACATAAGCGGGACTATTTGCCGTGCCGACCGCTCCCAGGATGGAGGCAACATTGATGATCGCACCGCCGCCGCGCGCCAGCATGGCGGGGATCTGATAGCGCATGCAGTAGAAAACGCCGCTCAGGTTGATATCGATGACCCGCCGCCAGCCATCCACCGGATATTCGCCCGTGGGGCTTAATGGGCCGCCGATGCCAGCGTTGTTCACGGCGACATCCAGGCCGCCATAGGTCTCCACAGCGAACTGGACCATCGCCTCCATAGCCGCCGGGTCGGCAACATCGCCTGCGATCGCTTGCGCCGAGCCGCCTGTCTCACCGATTGCTGTTGCGGCGCGTTCTGCAGCATCCTGATTGATGTCTGCCACGACAACCTGACCGCCACGCGCCGCGATGGCTTGCGCCACCGCCTCGCCAATGCCAGAGGCTGCGCCGGTGACAATCGCCACCTTGCCGGAAAAATCCTGAAGTTGATCTGCCATTGTAAACTCTCCTTTCTGGTAAAGACAGAAACATCAATAGTTAAGTATTGCTCTTCTCCAGTCATTGTAGGGATCTACTTATGATGTTCGCGTTCGTATTCCTCCGCCTCCTCCTTGTTCTTATGGATGGTTCCATCCGGATGCTCGGGCGGCGTGTAAACTGTGTATAGCTTCAGCGATTCCGTGGAGGATGTGTTAACGACGTTATGCTCCGCGCCAGCCGGGATGACCAGCGCCGACCCATCTGTCAGGGTGTATTCCTGCCCGTCCAGGATGGCTTTGCCTTCGCCGGACTCCACGCGGATGAACTGGTCCGTATCCGGATGGGTTTCCTGGCCGATGTCCTCCCCCGGATTCAGAGCCATGACGACCAGCTGGCTGTGCGGTCCCGTGAATAGAACCTCGCGGAAATAGTCATTCTCCAGGCTCTTCTTTTCAATATCGGTGTGATATCCAGACATTTGTTTTTTCCTTTCTGATTCTTCGTACGTTTCACGAGAATCATTTGACACATCGTAGCCAGGTGCGAGATTGATTCGTCAGCCTTAGCGGGCTTCCTCGCAATATCGGATTTGGTCGTGATATTCACTCTAATCGATCAGGGTTGCCCCTCCGGTGTTTTACTCTCACCTGAATCCTTTGTCTTCGAGGCGTCCTTGCCCTGCCCCACCAGCCATGTGCGCGCATCCGTAGCAGCCTTCGTAGTGGACTGCCAGATTATCGACTCTGCCGCATAGGCATGGACGGGGCCCATCAGCTTGATCCTCCCGGAACGGACCACCTGGTCGTAGGCTGCCTCGCCCTGCCGCGCCGCGGGTTGGTAACGCAGACAGTAATTTGGCGCGCACAGATGCGAACCGCCCTTGACCACCTTGCGGGGAGTGTGTGCGTCTGGCAGGTTGGATGCATAACTTATTTCTGGCGAATCGATTCGTGGGTTGCGCGGCGTGCAACACGTTTTGCTCGGCTCCTCAGGGTGACGCGGCCTGAAGTAGTCACTCGTCCATTCCCATACATTGCCCGCCATATCGAAAAGTCCGTATCCATTTGCCGGGAAAGACCCAACGGGCGAAGTGCTATCGTATCCATCGCTCTTGAGGTTTTGCCACGGGAACTCGCCCTGCCATGTGCTAGCCATTAGTTGCCCTTCTGGAGCATATTCATCCCCCCATACATAAGTTGCACCTTCCAGTCCGCCTCGTGCCGCAAACTCCCACTCTGCCTCAGTTGGCAACGCCTTCCCGGCCCATGCCGCGTATGCCTCTGCATCTTCATAAGTCACATGCACAACTGGGTTGCGTTCCCGTCCATCAAGGTTGCTTGCAGGTCCTGCTGGGCAATACCAACACGCGCCCGGCAGATAAGTCCACCAGGCGCGGGGGTCGCGAAGGCTGACAGGTCGAGGCGGCGGCTGAAAGACCAGTGAGCCTGGCACAAGCAAGGTCCGGTCAATGCCGGGATAATCTTCTGGGTTGGGTGGTCTTTCGGCGATAGTAAGATACCCGGTCGCTTCGACAAAGCGACGAAACTCTGCATTGGTCACAGGGTGTTCGTCCATCCAAAAACTGTCTACTGTGACGCGGTGGACCGGCTGCTCCTCCGGATAAAAATCATTCGATCCCATCCTAAACGTGCTGCCGGGGATCCAGACCATACCTTCGAAAGGCGGGTGCTGAATAGGTCCTTTGCTATCCAGATCAGCTTTGGCTATATGAGGCATGTATGGCACCTTAAGAAGTAAGCCTTTATGCTTCACGTTGCAGAGAAAGCATATATAACAAACTCTTGCTCCTTTGCAGCTTCGCTAATATTATGATGTTGTACGTTGAAACTTGTTGAGGTCAGATCCTGTGAAACCCATGAGGGAAGCGCTAATTCCTGGTCTAGTTAACGTACCCGAAGATTAGGCGTTATTTTGGTTTGCCTAAGGGTGGCAATCACGGTCGACTTCTGGCTTGGGTTTATGAATCGTCACGCCCTGGTAGTCGGGCCGTGTATAGATGATATTATACGACTTAAGCAGGCAGAACTGTTCTTACTTGTACCTGGGCGAGTAGATCGTTCAGCGACTCGGACATGCTGGGGTGTGTATAAATACTATCGCGGAGCGTTTCATAGGATGCACCAGCCTGCATTGCCATCTGCACTACATTGATCACTTCGCTTGAATCGGCGCAAAATAAACTGCATCCAAGGATGGAACCAGTTTCAGTATCAACAATTGCCTTTAGTAGACCTTCTGTCTCGTGCAGTTGCTGTGCGCGCGGAATGGCGGCGGCTGGCATTTTTACAACTTGAATTTCATAACCGGCCCGTAAAGCTTCCTCTTCAGATAATCCGATGCGCGACAATGTCGGATGGATAAATATCGAATAGGGCACATTTAGACGATCTTTGGTTGAATGCGTTTTCTTTTTGGTGTCATCGAATTGATCCCGGACAATTCTGTAATCATCCAGGGAAATATACGTGAATTGAGGACCGCCGTTAACATCGCCTAATGCCCAAATGTTTGGTACGGACGTCCGCAGGAAGTCGTCCACAACAATGAATCCGCGTGCATCGACTTGTATTCCTGCGTTTTCAAGACCAAGCCCCAGCGTATTGGGTACACGCCCAACAGCGACCAAAATCGCATCTGCCGATAACTGTTTTTGGTGATTCTCGTTATCCAAAATCTCCACAATTGCCCCCTTATCTTGATCATAGATGTTCTGTGCTGACGCACCCATAATAAA
>DATFET010000521.1:0-5579 GCA_035250835.1 Anaerolineales bacterium | reverse complement strand
TCCGCCAGGAGTTGATGTCAAAACATGGTGTGGTGGTAACTGACGTTCCTTATCGCACATATGAGGAGAAGGAGTAATACCTATGAATTTTATCGTTGTCGGTTGCGGACGTGTCGGCGCGGAGTTATGTTATCACCTGTTTAAACGCGGGCATCAGGTCGTTGTTGTGGACATCAACAAGGAATCCTTTAATCGCCTCCATCCCGATTTCCGCGGCCGTACCCTCGAGGGCGAAGGCCTGGCGGAGGGAGTTCTGGAGCGGGCTGGCATCCGTGAAGCCGATGGCCTGGCGGCGGTCACAAATTCAGACACCCTGAATGCCGTCGTCGCTCATGCAGCACGCACTGTCTACAATGTGCAAAATGTGGTTGCAAGGAATTATGACCCGAACCTGCGGCCGATCATCGAGGCATTTGGCTTGCAAACTGTCGGCTCCACCTTCTGGGGTGCCCAGCGCGTGGAGGAACTGTTAATGAACCCCACGCAGCGAATGGTCTATTCGGCAGGGAACGGTGAAGTGGAAGTGTACGAAGTTCAAATCCCTGAGGCGTGGGTTGGGCGCACACTGGGCGATCTTCTGGGGCCTCTCAATAACTGCTACCCCGTCGCTCTATCGAGGGCAGGCAAATCGTCTCTGCCGGACACGGAAATGGTGCTGCAAGCTGGTGACCTGTTCAATTTCAGTTCCACGTTCGAAGGGATGGGTGCGCTGATGGCGCGTCTTTCCACAGAGGCGGAGGCTTAGATGAACGTACTGATTGCCGGTGGAGGACGCACGGGGGCTCGTCTTGCCAATTTATTGATCAATCAGAATTACAAGGTTCGGCTTGTCGAAAATCGCCGCGAGCTGCTGGGATACCTGCATCAGGAGCTGCCCACCGAGATCATTTATGAGGGCAACCCGGTCGACCCCAGCATCCTGGAGGCGGCCGGCATCCGTGAAGTCAATGACGTGGCGGCTGTAACGAACAATGACTCAGCCAATCTGGTCATTTGCTATCTTGCCAAGGTTCAGTTCGAGGTGCCGCGCACCATCGCCCGCGTCAACAACCCGAGCAATGCCTGGCTCTTCAACGAAAACTTCAAGGTGGACGCTGCTCTCAACGCAGCGGATGTGTTTGCCCACCTCATCCAGGAGGAGATGTCCCTGGGCGACATGATGACGCTCTTCAAGATCCGCCGCGGGCGTTATTCCGTGGTGGAGGAGAAAGTCCCTGCCGGGGCGAAGGCGATCGGCATCCAGCTCAAGGATATGGACCTGGCGGAGCACTGCGTGATCGCCGCCATCATCCGCAACGGTGTGATGACCCTGCCGCGCGGCGACAGCACGCTGCAGGCCGAGGATGAGATCATCGCGGTGGCCAGCTCGGAAGGGGCGCAAAAGCTGTCAGACCTGCTGGCGTTTCCTGTATATCCAACCCGCAACAGCGCAAGGAAGGAATAGAACCTACCAGGTCCCTGGACTGGAAGAAGATTGTGTGCACGCAAAGGTTGTCAGAATCTAAGCCCAAGCCGCCGTTCTCGGCGCAGGATTCACCTGTGAAATGCCGCCGAGGACGGCGCAGGGAGCAACTGACATGTTTGGCGTGCACACAGAAGATTCCTTCAATTGACCGAATCAGAACCCTTACGGTATAATGTTGTGCCGATTACCGCTTATCCTATTAAGGAGGGAAGCTTCTTAATAGGATCCGCAGGTAAGCAAAGGAATGTATATTAATACTGCTTAAATATCCAAACCCTGAGCAGTGTTTTAAAAGTGAGGAACGAAGAATGCCGAAACGTACGTATCAACCGAAAATCCGACGCCGTGTGCGCGTGCATGGTTTTCGCAGCCGCATGGCGACAGCCGATGGGCGTGCGGTCCTGAAGCGCCGCCGCCTGCGTGGTCGCAAACAGTTGACTGTGACTGCCAACAAGCACATTAAGAAGGTCCGCTGGTAAGCGGTCATTCCATTTTCAGCGCGTTCGAGGTAACGGGTGCAGAAAAAGTTTCGTCTGACCCGGTCCGAAGACTTCAAGCGGGTGCGGCGTTCCGGCAAGTCCTATGCCCACCCGCTTGTTGTGTTGATAGTGCAGACTCATAAGCAGCCGCGATTGAAAGTTGGGGTGGCGGCTGGGAGGACAGTTGGGACCGCCGTTCACCGAAACCGGGCGAAACGACTTCTCCGCGAAGCGATGCGGACCCTTCTGCCAAACATCGCTTCCAACCTGGACCTGATTCTGATCGCCCGCCCGGGGCTGGTCACCGCTACTTTGGAAGAGACCCGCCAGGCACTACTCACCCTTCTACAGCGCGCCCAAATCCTGATACCCACGAATGAATCCTAATCCACATTCGCATGACTATCCCAACGAGCCGCGGCTGCGCGATATGCCGCGGACCCCTGCCAACTGGCCGCGCATCCTGGTCCTGGCATCGATCCGCCTGTACCAGTCGACCCTCTCGCGAGGTCTTCCAGCGAACACCTGCCGCTTCTATCCATCCTGCTCGCATTACGGGTACCAGGCTGTCTATAAGTACGGTGCGGTCAAGGGTTCATTCATGGCTGCGTGGCGCGTCGTACGCTGCAACCCATTCAACCCCGGGGGTTACGACCCCGTCCCATAGGAGTATCGATCATTCAATGAGCAAGAAAATTTTATTTTTAAGCGTGGCTTTGCTTGCCGTTATCCTGTTGAGTGCATGCTCAGGCGCGCCTGTCAGCGGCAATACCTGGCCCGGATTAGCCGCCAGCGACGATGCGGCTTATCTGGCAAACGGTACCTTCGTATATGCTGTTAATCTTCAGAATGGCACGGAGCTCTGGCATTATCCTGCTGAACGTGACTCAGGACTGCTCTTTTTTGCAACACCCTACGTCACACAGGATGGCCTGGTGATCGTCGGCAGTTCGGGGAGTGATTACAGCCTGGTGGCGCTCAACCCGGCTGTGATGAATACTGAAACAAATTCCCCGACCGAGGCATGGAGATTTACAGGCGCTCAGGATACCTGGGTGGCTGCGCCTCTGGCAATTGACAACCGTCTCTTTGCGCCCAATTCGGATGGCAACCTGTATGTTTTCGACCTGAGCGATGGTCAGACCGACAAACAACCCATAAAAGTTGTTGAGCTCGAGGGTGATTTATGGTCACAGCCCGTTACCGACGGTCAATCGATCTTCCTGAGCTCGCTCGAGCACAGTGTCTTCGCGGTAGACAAGGATAGCTATGAAGTTATCTGGCGCGAGGACCTGGGCAGTGCAATTACAAGTCCTCCGGTCCTCGCCACTGATGGATATCTATACGTTGGCTCGTTCGCATCCCAGCTCGAGAAATTCGATCCCGCCAGCGGGGATCACCAGTCTGTGGGAGAGACCAAGGATTGGGTATGGGGAACGCCCGGTAGTGTCGAAGACAATCTTTATTTTGGCGACCTCAGCGGGAATTTCTATGCCTATAATCTCGAACAGGCAGCCTATGACTGGGAATCTGTCATTCCCGGCAACGAGTCGATCAAAGCCATTACAGCCAGTCCGCTTGCGTTGAACGAGATTCTCCTGGTTGCCACAGAAGCGGGTGTCATTTATGAAGTGGATCAGGATGGGGACTCCAGGCTTTGGACACAGCCCGGTGGGAAAATTTACACATCTCCCCTGGCTGCAGGTGACCTGGTGCTTGTTTCCCCGATGAACGCCGATGCGATCCTGTATGCCTATGATGTGAATGGTCGTCAGGCCTGGTCTTTCAAGCCTGAGAATTAAGAGGAACCATGTCAGAAGTTTGGAATCTTTTTGTTTCCGTCTTTACCACTGTATTGCTCTGGATTTATGACATTCTTGGGCAGGGTCCCAATATGTTTGGCATTGCCATTATTCTGTTCACCATTCTGATCCGCATCGTCACCTGGCCGCTGAATGCTCAGCAGATGAAGGGCGCGGCTGCCATGCAGAGTCTGCAGAACGACAAGGATTGGCAGGATATTCAAAAGAAGTATGCGAAGGATAAGGAAAAGCTTGCACAGGAACAAATGCGTGTCTATCGCGAGAAGGGGATCAATCCCTTCGGTTCCTGTCTGCCAACCCTGCTCCAGTTCCCGATCATCATTGCCCTTTATCAGAGCATCACACGCGCCCTTGCCGCCGCGCCGCTGGGACTTCTTCAGCTTTCACGCAGTGCAAGCCCGTTCGGCTTTCTCGATGTTTCAACACTGATCCCGCTCAACAGCCAGTTCCTGTGGATGGACCTGGGTAAGCCCGAAGGAATCCCTCTTCCATTTGAAATTTCATTCCTGCCGTACGGGTTTCCGGTTCTGGCGATCGTCGTGGCATTGACAACCTACGTGCAGTCGAAACTGACCATGCCCGCCACAGCCAACCCAAATGACCAGACCGCGGCAATGACCAACATGATGAGCATCTACATGCCGCTGCTGCTGGGCTGGTTCGCCCTCACTTTCCCATCGGGCCTGGCGGTGTATTTTATTACCAGCAACCTTCTGGGGATTGCTCAATATGCGATGCAGGGAAAAGCCAATTGGAACAGCCTCATCCCTGGCCGCACAAAACTGGCGCCGAAAAAAACAAAATAGGAGGCGGGTATGAATGAGAGAACCACGCTGGAGGTCATTGCTCCCACGGTTGAGGAAGCCATAGCACAGGGACTCGCTCAACTGGGTCTCACCGCAGATGCGGTCAGTGTTGAGGTGCTGGATGCTGGCAATAAAGGTTTCTTTGGCCTGGGAAAGCCACAGGTGCGGGTGCGTTTGACGATAAACCCTGTGGGTGGACCGGCTGTCATTGAAACGGAACCGGCTGCCGCGTCCCAAAAGGAGGCGAAGCGCGTCGAGAGGAAGCCGGCTCCCTCCCCTGTGCAGGAACGTCCAGTTTCAGCCGATCCGCGCCCGGAACGGAGTGCGGAAGAAAGGCCTGCTGCTGTGCCAGTTCCTGAACCCCTGTCTGAGCATGATCCATTGCTCGACCACACAGAAGCAGTCATCTCCAAAATCATTCATCTGCTCAGCCTGGAAGCACAGGTTTCGGCGCACTATGGTCAGGCCGAGCGCGACGGACGCCGCAATATCCATGTGGATATCCGCGGCAAAGACCTGAGCATCCTGATCGGACGGCGCTCTGAAACACTGAGCGCATTCCAGTATATCGCTTCGTTGATCGTCGGCAAGGAGACCCAGCAGTTCGTGCAACTGATAGTGGATGTGGAGGGATACCGTGACCGGCGCGAGAAGCAGCTGATCCAGATGGCAAAACGCATGGCTGACCAGGTGACCAAAAGCGGCCGCCGCCAGACGCTGGAGCCGATGCCGTCCAGCGAACGGCGTGTCATACATATCGCATTGCGCGATCACCCGGATGTGAAAACGGAAAGCACCGGCGAGGAGCCTTACCGCAAGGTGGTGATCCTCCCGAAAGAGTCGTAACTGCGGGGCGGACTGATCCTCTGCCCTTTTCTTTTCAACGTGACTCCTGGCGCGAGCTGACGATCTCCCTGTTTTTATCACGGTATAATTCGTTCATGCTCAACCCGGTTTCTCTGGAGCCTGTTGATTATCTATTGATCGGTCATGTAGCACATGATCT
>DATFET010000512.1:0-4594 GCA_035250835.1 Anaerolineales bacterium | reverse complement strand
TAAAGAGAGATCTACGCAAGGGAAAGAACAGGTTGCCAATGTTGCACTTGGAATTTCAGTAGGATCAAGCTTGAAAATATCATCTATCTTGTAGTGCTCATTCGCATCCGGGAAAAAATCCTGATACATTTCCAACTTTTTGCGGGAAAAATCGTTAGCAAAAATAACTTTCCAGCCAAAAGGCTGTAAGCCCATTCTTACAAGTCCGATCCCAGCAAAATATTCTGCAACTGTCAATTGAGTAGTAGCAAATCCCATTTTTTAGCCGTTTCAATTATAGAATATCCGTGCTACTTCTATTATACGTCACGGAAGCCAGGATTCCAAAATGTGTTTAACGTGCAAAGGGCGTGCCAACTATGTCTGATGCGGAAGTACCCCGCATCAGACTCCAAATAAGGGGTGTGATACAGAATGTTTCCTTTTAAGAACTTTTAAACGAACTTAAGTATAATACCTTCCTCAAGAACAGCGGGCTTTCTGAAGTGTTTTGATTTGAATATATTATTTTACCCATGAAAGAAGTTTAATTCATTGGCAGCCTGATACCTTCCCATCCAGATTTTCAGCCAATCATTCAGGAAATCAGGGAGGAATAAGATCATAGAAATAAAAAGAGACTGGCGAAAGCCAGTCTCTTAATTTTGAAGTGAATCATGCTGTTTAAGACAGTTGAATTATTTCAATACGATGCCACTGCCTCGTTCACCGTATCGTAGATCTCAACATACTGGGTGACGCCGGAGATTTCCAGCACCTCGCGGATGCCCGGCTGTGGACCTGCCAGCTTGAGGTGCCTGCCGCCGTCTTCCGATAACATCTTGTGGATGACGACAAGCGCACGAATCCCAATACTGGTGAGGGAGGGGGTCTGGCTGAGGTCGATCACCAGGTCACGCATTCCCTTTTCATGCTCATCCTGGGCGGCCTTTTCGAGCTCGGCGAAATTCCCCAGGTTGACACGGTCCTGGAGCTGAAAGATCGTCACCGGGATGCGTCCCTGCGCCTGTGAGATTTGTACGAGTCCCATATTCGTCCTCCTGTACCGGCCGCGGATAATAATTGGATAATCATACACCAAAATGCAGCGGTTCTAATCCGCGCTGACCATGACAGGCTTCTCTTCGGCTGCCTGATCGCTCAGCTCTTTACGCGGCGAGAACAGGGTGGCGATCCATGCCAGCAGGGCAGCAGCAAAGGCGATCATGAACACCAGGCTGATGGCATTCGCCACTGCGATACGGACCGCACCATCAATGACTGCTTGCGCGCCGGGCAGGGGATTGAGCAGCCGCGCGACCAGTTCCAGGTCCAGACGGGAGGCGCTCAGGTTTGCAGCCAGACGGGCGCTCAACGCCGCGCCCATCACGCTCACGCCGATCGTCCCACCCATCGAACGGCTGAACTGCATGGTCGAGGTGGCAGTCCCCAGGTAGCGTCTTTCCACAGTGGTCTGCACGGCGATCAGGAAGGGTGGGATGGAGAAGCCCATGCCGATGCCCATCAACGTCACATAGAACATCAGCAGGGCCTGGCTGATATTCGCATCTGCGGTGGTCATCAGGAACGCCCCGATGACCAGCAGGGTAGTGCCCAGGATCGCCAGCCTGCGATACCCCACCTTCAATAACAGACGCGTTCCAATGATGCTTGCTCCCACCCAGCCCAGCAGCATGGGCGCGATGGTAATCCCGGCTTGGGTGGCACTCGTCCCCAGGACGGATTGCACGAAAAGCGGGATATACGAGAGGCTGCCGAATATTGCCCAGCCCGTCAGCACGCCGTGCGTGATCGCAATGGCGAACAACCTTTCCCGGAAAAGATGGAGCGGCAGGATCGGGTCCGCGGCGCGGCTCTCGACCCACGCCAGGGCGCCGAAGAGCAGGAGCGAGGCAGCGATCAACATCCAGCTGGTGGATGTGCCATATTCCATCAATCCTAATAACAGCGTGACGACGCCCGCCATCAGGAAGCCCGCGCCGGCGTAATCCACAGCCGGTCTTCCATGACTGCGGAGCTGGTCCTGCCAGGCCGAACCCACCAGCGCCGCCGCGAGCAGACCAAACGGAATGTTGATGTAGAACACCCAGTGCCACGAGAACTGGTCCACGAGGAAGCCGCCCAGCAGGGGACCCGCGATGGAGGAGACGCCCCAGACACCGGAGAACAGACCCTGCATTTTGGCGCGCTGCCCGAGCGAGAACATCTCGCCGATCATGATGAATGCCAGGGGCATGATTCCCCCCGCACCGACTCCCTGGACGCCGCGTGCCAGGACGAGCTGGGTCATGCTGTTGGCCTGGCCGCATAAAACCGAGCCGATCAGGAATATAGCCATGGCGCCCAGGTACAATTTCCGGCGGCCGTACAGGTCGGAGAGTTTGCCATACAGCGGAACGGTGGTTGTGGAGGTGAGCATGTAGGCGGAGAAGACCCAGGCGTAGTATTCCAGCCCGCCCAACTGGCTGACAGTGGTTGGCATGGCGGTGGCGACCACGGTCGCTTCCATCGAAGCCAGGAACAGGCTGAGCATGATCCCAGCTGTGACCAGGATAATTCGGTTACGTGACATGTCATCCTTTCAATATAAGTTTAGAGGAATAGCTCCATCATACTGCAAAATGAAAAGCTGTTGATGAAACGACCGATCTGGGCAGTGATGTATGAAATTGCAGGAGTGGGAAGTATCAGACTGGTTCAAGGATGACAACTGGGATGTCGCGTTCGGCTTTCGATGCCCGAACCTGATAGTTGTCGTATTGCGGATAAATTTTGCTCATCAGCTGCCAGAGGCGCGGCTTCTCTTTGGCAGTGGCAGTTCGGGCACGGGCAGAGAACTTCTCCGCGCCGACTTGTAGTTCGACCTCAGCGTTTTCGACCAGGTTGAGATACCAGGACGGATGTTTGGGAGCGCCGCCGTTGGAAGCCACCACCAGATAGTGATCTCCATCCTGGCCATAGATCAACGCTGTCCGCCGAAGCCTGCCCGACCTGCGGCCGCGCGTCGTCAACAACAGGGTTGGCAGACCCCGCCAGCGATGACCCTTCCTGCCATCGCTTTCCACATACTCATGGATGTGAGTTTTTACCCAACCCAATGGGCTGTCAAAAATTTTTCCCTTTGAAGTCATAGCTTGTCCTGATCACCTGCGTTCTCCTGCCGTTGCTGTATTTATTGAATTAATCTGATGTTATACACCGTCCCGAAGGCTCGGGTGGAAAACAAGACCAGTTTACGGGAAACCTTCGGGACGTTCTACGTACGGGGAGTGAATCAACTCGTTGATAACCTGATCTGTTTGTTGCGCGGGTAGCAGGTCCATTTATTGGAATACGGTCATTGATTGAGGAGCGCTTCGATATCGTTGAGATGACCCACGCGGTGCAGGGAGCGATTCATGCGGAACTGTAGGGAATTGGCCTCGATGTGCTCTTCGATCTGTTTAACGAAATCGGGCGTAAGTGTTTCGAGCTCTCCATCGATCTTTTGGGCGGCTGTGACGGCGAGCCCGGCGGTAGTACGCGGCTCGAGCGCATGGCAGATCACCTTGAGCGCGTCGTTGACCGCGCCCGCGTCGATGGGAGAATCGTCAAGCCCCTGCTCCTGCCAGCGGTGGAGGATCACAGACATGCGGTGGTCCCAGAAGGCGAGATGCGCCAGCAGGGCGGCAACGGTCCAGCCGTAGTCGGTGGAGCGGGCAAGGTCCGAATCGGAAAGCCCGCTTACGAGTGCTTCCAGTCTCTGACGGGAGTCGGTATTCTGTTGTGAATAGGGGAATGTCATGATCTCTCCTGATAATAAAGATTATTCGCTGTCTGCCTATTTTGTGAATTTTCAGCAATTTGATCAGGTGTGTTGTACAGATTATATGCTCGTAGAGGCTAATCCACAACAAAAATATACCTGTCATAAATAGAGATGTTCTGCAGGCGTTGTGTTATACTAAATTCAATGTCACAGGGTTGGGTGATCTTTTAATGAGGTCGCCTCACGCCTGATTTACCAACGCCTGTCCTGTGCAGGTGTTCCCCAGGAGAACGATGGAATCAAAATTGTATGTTGGAAATTTGTCCTACTCGACCACGGAGGATGATCTGCGTACCCTGTTCATTCAGGCGGGCACCGTAAATTCGGTGGCGCTGATCAAAGACCGGGATAGTGGACGGTCGAAAGGCTTTGCCTTTGTTGAAATGAGCAACCAGGCCGAAGCGCAGAAAGCCATTAGCATGTTCAATGGACACAGTCTGGATAACCGCGAATTGCGTGTGAACATGGCCCAGCCGCGTGAAGAACGTGGCGGCTACAAGGACCGCGGCAGCGGTCACTCCCGCCGCCCACCTCAGCGCGGTGGCAACAAACGGTATTAGCACTAAAAATCTCCCTGAGATCAGGGAGATTTTTGTTTTGCCAAAAGGCAAATGCCTTCCAGGTCAATTATGCGGTACTATAAATATTCAGTAAATCACGAATTTGATGTCATTGCGAGGCGGCGCACTTCCGCCGAAGCAATCTCCCGGCTGCAATAGCCCAAAATCGTCTAAAAACAGGAGATTGCTTCGCGGAGTTTACACTGAGCGTAGCGAATGTGCTCGC
>DATFET010000499.1:0-3634 GCA_035250835.1 Anaerolineales bacterium | reverse complement strand
GTTCAACCGCCTGCTCACTGATTTCCTTGCGCTCGATTCCGGTGTGAGTCCTCGTGAACTACAAATGAAGGAAGAATGGCGCCGGCGCGTACGGTAGGCTCAATTTTTGTGGCTAGTGACTGAAGAAAAAGTGTAACTTTTTCTAATCTAATTTTTAAATCCCACATTATACACCTTTCAAGAATGCAAACTAGACTGCAATTAGCTTTCGGAGCCTCAAAATTTTTAATCTCTGTTTGAAAACCGCGTTTTGCAGAGACTGGCAATCGATTTTTGAATTGACAGCCTGAAAAATTCAGGTATAGTAGTGTTGACAATTAAACGGGGTGTCCCGCGATGCGGGACTGAGAGGAGCGAGCCGCGCTCGACCCGCAATACCTGATCCAGATCATGCTGGCGGAGGGAACATAGGCTTTTTAACTACCATCCTCCGCGGAGGATGGTTTTCTTTTGCAGCGCATCATCATCTTTGCCAACGGTGAAATATCCGACCTCGATAAAGCTCGCCGTCTCCTGCAAGTGGATGACTACATCCTCTGCGCGGACGGTGGTACGCGACATGCAGTATCCCTTGGCGTTCAACCCAACCTGATCATCGGAGACCTGGATTCCGCTGAAGAAGGAGCGATTCAGAAATTTCAAGCTGGCGGAGTCCCTGTCGAGCCTTATCCTCGCGACAAGAATGAAACCGATCTCGAGCTGGCGATCAACCGGGCAATTGAGCTGAAGCCGAAGCAAATCGTCATCGTCGCCGCTCTTGGCGGACGATTGGATCAGACGCTTGCCAATATCACTCTGCTCACCGACCAGAGACTTTCGACCCTTCGACACGGTTTGGGACAGGACTTTGACATCCGCCTGGACGATGGGGTGGAGGAAATCCTGCTTTGCCGGGACCGGGTAGAGGTGCACGGGAGGAGCGGGGATATCGTCTCCCTGATCCCCTGGGGAGGCGCGGTATCTGATATCCAGACAGAGAGTCTCAAATGGCCTCTTCGAAGGGAGACGCTCTATCCCGATAAAACGCGCGGCATCAGCAATGAAATGATCGATAAGACTGCCTCGATTTCGATCGGGTCAGGTTTGCTGCTCGTCGTCCATCGCCGCGTATAACTGAAAGGAAAATATGAAATATTTGTTGATTCTGTGCCTGCTGTTTATAGCTGCCTGCTCGCCCCAGGCAACTGCAACCCAACCTGCTGGTCTTGAAATCATCACGGTCATGACCCATGACTCGTTTTCAGTCAGTGAAGAGGTCGTCAAATCGTTTGAAGATGCCAATAATGCGAAAGTCGTTTTCCTACAGAGTGGGGACGCCGGCACTGCATTGAACAAAGCCATTCTCACCAGGGATGCTCCGCTTGCCGATCTGCTCTTCGGCGTGGATAACACTTTTCTCTCCCGTGCCCTCGAAGCGGACATCTTCGAACCGTATGAGTCGTCCATGCTGGATGAAATCCCGCAGGCCTTCAGGCTCGACGACTCCAACCGCGCTATGCCCGTCGACTACGGTGACGTCTGCATCAATTACGACAAGGCTTATTTTGAAGACAATCACCTGGCTGTGCCGCAAAGCCTGGAGGATCTGACAAAGCCAGAATACGAGGGTTTGCTCGTCGTGGAAAACCCGGCTACCTCCTCCACCGGGCTCGCTTTTCTGCTGGCGACGATCGCCCATTATGGCGATTCTTATCCCGACTATTGGCAGGCATTGAAAGAGAAAGGCGTTGTCGTCGTGGACGGCTGGGAGACTGCGTATTACACCAATTTCAGCGGTTCCTCGGGTCGCGGACCTCAGCCGATGGTCGTCTCATATGGGACATCTCCCGCCGCGGAAGTGATCTTCTCAGAAACTGCTCTCGACGACGCGCCGACCGCTTCCATCCTCGGACCCGATACCTGCTTCCGCCAGATCGAGTTTGTCGGTATCCTCAAGGGGACTGAGCATCGTGCCCTGGCCGAGAAATTCGTGGACTTTATGCTCAGCAAACAATTTCAGGAGGATGTTCCTCTGCAAATGTTTGTTTATCCGGCAAATCCAAATGCTGCCTTACCTGAAGAGTTCACTAAATACGCGCAGGCGCCTGAGCAGGCAGCAACGCTCTCACCTGAAGAAATTGCCGCCAACCGCGATCTCTGGATTCAAGAATGGACTGATGTGGTAATGAGATAATATGAGTCGAACGATTAGCCACAAAGACTCAAAGCATACTGGGATATTCAATAAAAATCTCAGTGCCTTTGTGTCTCTGTGGTTAGGACGTGTTTCGCTTTGGGTTCTGCCTTTATCTTTTCTTGCCATCGCTTTCTTCTACCCACTTTACCGTATCCTCGCCCTCACTTTCGATCCGGGCACTCTCAGCTCCGAAAATATCCTTCTCGCCACAGACGCCCTGCTTTTTACCATTTACCAGGCAGCGCTTGCCACTTTTCTTACCCTCCTCCTGGGACTGCCTGCCGCCTATTTTTTTGCCCGTTATGATTTTCGCGGCAAATCCGTGCTGCGCGCATTGACAGTGGTCCCATTCATGCTTCCGACAGTTGTCGTCGCCGCGGGGTTCAGCGCGCTCCTGGGACCGCGCGGGTTGATCCACACATTGTTTCCTTTTGCCTCCTTCAACTTCATTGGAACTTTAACGGCCATATTGATTGCCCACGTTTTCTACAACACGGCCATCGTCATTCGCGTGGTTGGTAATTCCCTTTCCAGCCTCGACCCGAAACTCAGCCAGGCGGCACGTTCACTGGGAGCTGACTCGCAGCGCGTCTGGCGGCATGTGATTCTCCCGTTGCTCCGCCCGGCCCTGCTTGCATCCTCCCTGCTCGTCTTCCTTTTTGACTTTACCAGCTTTGGTGTCATTCTCTTGCTGGGTGGTTCTCAATTCGCCACCCTCGAAGTGGAAATTTATTTACGCGTCCTCAAACTCCCGGACCTTTCACTCGCCGCGCTGTTATCGCTGTTTCAACTTGCATGCACGTTAATCGTTTCCATACTCTACTCGCGCGTAGTCAGCCGCACAACCCATCAAACCGCGCCGCGTTCGGCTGGTTCCAATATCCGCAGACCAAAAAGCCTAAGGGAAAGAATCTTTGTCACTGTATTCGGTCTTTTGCTTTTTACATTTTTCTTTGCGCCATTAGCTGCCCTGCCCTTCCGTTCCTCCTTCCGCCTCGAAGCGGACCGCGGCCAGCGCGGTGAAATCCAGTATGGCTTTACCACCGATTACTACACTGAACTGTTCGTCAACCGGCGCGGCTCGGTCTTTTACGTTCCCCCCGTCCAGGCGACCTTCAATTCGCTTGGATACGCAGGCGCCACAGTTCTCCTTTCCCTGCTGCTTGGCTTTCCTGCCGCGCTGGCGCTTGCCAAACCGACCGGACTCGAAAAAGTTCTCGACCCCCTCATCATCCTGCCTCTCGGTTCATCTGCTGTCATGCTTGGGTTGGGGTTCATCGTTTCATACGGCGCATGGCTCGCATCCCCATGGCTCGTCCCATTTGCCCACACTCTCATCGCCTTGCCTTTTGTCATTCGCGCCCTTCAGCCGGCCATTGCCTCCATCCCTGAGCGGTTGCGTCATGCAGCCGCGTCACTCGGTGCATCTCCGTTCGATGTCTGGAGGCACATCGATCT
>DATFET010000498.1:0-7751 GCA_035250835.1 Anaerolineales bacterium | reverse complement strand
CGGGCCGCTCGCTCTCAGATCCTCCAGCCATTCCGCATTTGTACGCGTATTCGACATCGAAAATATTATATCAAGAACGATATTCTATCCGTCAAAGCGGGCTGCGTCGATCACGAAGCGGACCTCGTCCTGGCGCTGCTGGTCCAGATCGCCAAACTGACGCTCGACCCAGACGCGTAATTCCTCCAGGCTGGCGTCAAATATGTCATCTGGAATGTCCCATGTATCCGAATAGATACGCGAGGCAAAGCGGTCCAACTCTTCGCGCAGTGTAAAGGGGAGGGTGAACCGCACGACTTCTCTCTCTGTCAGGTTTGTACCCAGAGAACGCAGCTCCTGCAGGAATTCTTCATGGTCGCGGATGCCCGGTTGGTGGATGTGCCCGCCCTGGGCTTCCACCCAGCCCCGCCAGTACGTACGGACCTGCTCGCGCAGAGACTCGCCGACCGAAGCATACGTCCGTACGTTGAGATAGATACCTCCATGCGAGAGCACCCGTTGGAACTCACGCAGGGCTGCACGCCAGGGAGCAATCAGGTGCATCACATGGACGGTCAATACGGCATCAAAACGGTCATTGGGGAAGGGCAGACGGGAGGCATCCGATTGGAGGATGCGCGCTGATGGGAATTTCTCCCGCAGGCGGCTCAGCATCTTCGATGAGATATCGCAGCCCACCAGGTCCGCGCCGCGCTCGAGCAGGGGAACGCTGATGCGCCCGGTACCGGTCCCAACGTCCAGGATGCGAGCCGAGTGTCCTGTGAGATCAAGAATTGCCTCGGTCCCTTGCCTGGCGATCGGTTCGAGCAATGAGCGGGTCTGATCGTAAAAATCTGCAGCGCGGTCGAATGAGAGACTTTCAGGCATTGTTCCTCTGTGTCAGTGGTAATTTTACACGGGGATGCTTCACAGCAGGTACACCGAACGGGAGTTCTGGTTCACATTTCATCGTTAGATTAATTCTTCGTTATAAAAATCTTAATAAAAGTTGTTTACATAACACGACCGTAAGGGAGCCGTTAAGCAAAAAAGAAAAGAGTTGTTCCGCAAAACATGAAAGGTATCAGCGAATATTTTGCTTTTACGGGAGGGCGGCAACTTATTCTATTGAACCAAGGAGATAAAAATGAAAAACCAAAACTACGAAGATGAGTATGAATTCCACCATACCGGCAGCTCAACCAAATCAGTGCTTACCGGATTGTTGATCGGTGGAGTAGTCGGAGCGGTAACAGCCCTGCTCTTGGCGCCGCGTTCTGGTGAAGAGACACGCGCCGAGATCCGTAACAAAGCAATGGAGTATCGTGACCGCACAATGGATGCTGTAAACGAGACCGTGTCCCAGGCAAAATCCAAAGCCCAGGATATTCGAACGGGTGTTGTGGAAAAGGCCGATGAGTTCCGGAACCGCGGCAAGGAGACAGCCGACCAACAGTTTGATCGCGTAATCAGCGCTGCTGAAACTGGAAAGAAAAAGGTCCAGGAATATTAAGCGCTGGGCGACCAGGTGACAGTCATCCGCTACGATGACTGTCACCTTTTTTTAATGTAATACCTCTTGCAAAAAGAGAGAATTTGTGTAAAATATAAAAGCTTCGTTCAGGGTGCCCCCCTCACTCTGAACGAAGCGCTTTAATTACCAGGTGTGGAAATTTGTACTCCCAGCGATCAGCCTCCGATCTGTTTGATCAACCCTGCTTTATCCCACCAGGTGTGGTGCTCGATGATCCTGCCGCCTGCAATCCGCGCCCACGTCACGCCTGTGTATTGGATGGATCTGCCTGTGGCGGGGAAGTTCATCCAGGCTCCAAGGTGGGAACCTCTGGCTGTGAAGCGGGCAGCAACATGCTCTCCCTCCGCGATCATTTCTTCGACGGAATGCTGTAGATCGGGGAACGAAAGCAGGAACTGGCTCACGAATTTCTCCACGCCATCCGGTCGCTCGAAGAGTTCGACCGCAAAAGCGGGGTTTGCTTTGTTCCACATCTCCTCATAGATACGGCGCATCAATTCCTTAGTGCCATCGGTTTTGCCAAACATGATTCACACTCCTTTGTGTTGGACGAGAGTACCCGAGTCTGTTCGGGCGGGTCAACACGTGCTGACTTAAAAGAATTCTCCGAGTGAATCAGCACTCGGAGAGTTCGATCATCATCAGGTGCGCGGGGAGGCAAAGCCCCCATCCATTCTATGGTCAGCGGCGGGATGGTACACCTTGTTCAGTTTATCTGTCAAGGTTTGCGTAGAGGGGAATATGGTTTTCTCTAGTCATGGGAGAGCGAGCAGTACATCAGGCAGTTAAGAATTTTGTCAACTTCGATTATCGCAACGTGTGTTATACATGGTGTTAAGAGGATTGGATATTTGCCGAAGATCAGGACGCCAGTTCGGCATTTGAACGTTTGATGGTTTTACAAGCAGGAACCTTATGTCGGGAACCGATATTCTGATTGCTGAATTCAATGACTCGGTCGCTCGGGATCTGATGATGCAGCTGGAGAAGCTGGGTTATCGAGTTGTGGGTATCACCAGCTCGGGTGAGGACACGTTTGCAAAGACCGAAGAATTAAACCCGGACCTGATACTCATGAACATCCACCTGCTCAGAGAGCTGGCAGACCAGGCTTCCAGTGCAGTCGAAAGCGCCGAGTTATTCGAGCAGGTCAGGGCAGGGCGTGAGCGGCAGCGCAAGCTGGCAAAGAGCCTGGTGGATATCCAGGAGACAGAACGCAGGCGGATTGCCCGCGAGCTGCACGATCATTTGGGACAGATGTTGACGGGCCTGCAGTTCATGCTGGAGACCGCCAAGCACCAGGCAGTGGACTCACAGCGTTCCAGCTTTGAGGAGATCCAGGATGTTGTCGGCAACAGCATACGGGAAGTCCGCGAGATGTCCCTGAATCTGCGCCCTTCCATGCTGGACGATATGGGCCTTGTGCCTGCTCTGCTCTGGCACATCGATCGTTATACCAACCAGACCGGCATTCACGTTAATTTCCAATTCGATGAATTTCCCAAACGCATTCCTGCAGAGATCGAGACTACGGCGTATCGAATCGTTCAGGAAGCGCTGACCAACTCAGCCCGCCATGCCCAGGTGCAGGAAGTCTTTGTGGGCTTGATCGCTCTGGATGGCACCCTATGGGTGGAGGTGCTCGATAACGGAAAAGGTTTTGATATCTCAGCGGGGATGGATGAGCCAAGCTCGGGACTAAGCGGGATGCGCGAGCGGGCAAACCTGGCGGGAGGCTATCTTCTGGTGGAGTCGTTCATCAACCAGGGAACACAGATCGTGGCAGCCCTCCCGCTGACAGGTCACCCGCTCGAGAGGAGGAGATATGAGCGTGACCGTCCTGCTGGCGGATGATCATCCGATCGTCCGCCAGGGCTTGAGACATTTACTGCAAGCTGAATCGAATCTGCAGGTCGTCGGGGAAGCAAGTAGCGGCCTGGAAGCTGTCCGGCTCGTGGAAAAGTTCAAGCCGAACGTTCTGATCGTGGATGTTGTGATGCCTGAACTGAACGGCCTGGAAGTCATACGACAGGTGAAGGAACGCTCCCCACAGACCTGCTGCATCGTCCTTTCGATGCAGAGCGCGGATGTTTATGTCGTGGAGGCGCTCAAGGCAGGTTCTCTTGGCTACGTACTAAAGGAGACCGGGCCCAGCGAACTGGTCGATGCCATCCATCAGGTCATTGAGGGACGCCGGTATCTCAGCCCCAGGATCTCTGAGCGGTTGATCGATGTATTGATCGAAAGCACGGGCAAAGCCGCTTCAGATCCCTATCAGACGCTGACGAACCGGGAGCGGGAAGTCCTGCAGATGGCTGCGGAGGGGATGAGCAGCGCTGGGATCGCAAAGCGGCTCTCGATCAGCCCGCGCACTGCCGAACTCCACCGGGGGAGGATGATGAATAAATTGGGGCTGCACAAACAGTCGGAACTGATCCGTTACGCCATCAGACGCGGTATCCTGCCTCTCGACGAATAACCAGAGAACAGATCACCTGGTCCCTAGCATCTCTCGGAATTGCAGCCTTCGAGGGATTTTTTATTTTGGGAAGGTACGTAGTTATCAGCCGGGGAAATAGGTATCCCTACATATTTCAGACTCGTCCAACATCGGGGAAAATAGACCGTGTAAGAGGTTCATCAATCCCAGACGGAAGTCAGAGGGAATACACGATAGAAACTGGCCGTTACCATCAAACTCATATGAAATCATTCCCGATCCCTGTCAGGCTCTATTTATGGGTGACATATCTGGCAGGATTCACGATCTTTATTTCAAACTTACGCCACCTGGAATTGAGTTCAGCTTGGTTATTTGTCTTTCTTTGTGTACTGGCATCCCTGGCATTAATATTGAAAGTGGAAGGGACCAACGTAAGGTCACATTACACATTCAGTTTTGTGGTCTATGGCTTCACCTTTGTTGTCCTGGGACTCAACGAGACTGTCTTTGTGATCGTGATATCCAGCATCGTGGAATGGATTTGGCGCCGCCCACCCTGGTTCATCCAACTTTTCCAGATGAGCGCCTATCTCATCGCAGCAGAAGCAGCGGGTATCGTTTATTTTTGGAGCAATCAAATCAGCTCTTCTGCCTCCTGGCGGGATACGCTCGCGATCATCCTGGGTATGGCAACCTTCGCCGTTTTACATCATATAATGCTGGGCATCTTTCTTTGGTTGACACATGCAGCGACATTCAGGAAATCCGCGGTGCTCAATTTCTCCCCTCTCATGCTGGAAATCTCCCTATTCTATTTCGGGGCCAGCCTGTCGATTGTCTGGGCAAGCAATCCGTATGCGATCTTGTTATTTGCCATCCCAGCCTATCTGCTATATGGCGCCTTGCGTATCCCAGCCCTGGAACGAAAGACGGAGATCGACAGCAAGACAGGTCTCTTTAACCATGCATATTTCAGGAAACAACTGGAGAACGAGCTTGCCCGCAGCAACCGTTATGACCGTTCGCTGGCGGTCATAATTGCAGACTTGGACCTGCTGCGGAACATCAATAACACGTATGGGCATCTCGCAGGGGATGAAGTTTTGATCGGCGTGGCACAGGCAATGAAGCAGGCCGTCCGGGAATATGACGTGGTCTCGCGGTTTGGGGGTGAGGAATTTGCCATCCTGCTGACCGAGTCAACTCTGCAGCAGGCTTACGAGCGGGCAGAATCGATCCGCAAAACCATCGAGGGGATGGAGTTCTCTGTTCCCACCAGCACGACGCCGATCCGTGCGACGATGAGCTTTGGAGTTGCCCACCACGAGAATAGCTGGCAGCTGCCGGACGAGATTGTTCACAATGCGGACCTTGCCTTGTATCATTCAAAATTAAGTGGAAGAAACCGGTCAGTTGCCTATGTCAATAATGGCTACATTGACATACCGGGGATCCGAGCAGAAAGCCGCGAGCATTCAGTGTATATCAACTTCTATACACCGGATACAACAGTCTTCCTGGAATACTGGGTAGGATCTTCGTCAAAGTAAATCTCGTGGGGAGAGCTAACTTAGTAGTACGATTGCATTCCCAGTTCAGCCGGGAACGTTACGGACAGCGGCACGACGACGAAAAACAGCTGCTCGTCCTTTTTGAATTCTTTCATTCCCGTTTGCGGATCCTTGACTTCATTGAAATCCCACCAACGATCCAGAAAAGTACTCACTTTTAGTATGCGATTCTGATCGATGAAATCCTTGTATGGGTCGACTACGATCAATTCGTCCTTCGCTTTATCGATGTGCGCGATGACGCTATAGTGGCCGTACTCCTCATCGTCGTCATCCATGTCATCGAACAGGCCCTGCCATTCCACTCCTACTGGATATTTGCATACATCCAGGACATATTCTAAATCCTCCAGGCTGGCTCTTTCCTTGTACCAAAGCTTAGCGATCGGTACAAGTTGGTTCACTGCCTTGGCAAGCTGATCGACCCGCGTCCCGTGCGTTTCGATGATATTTGTCGCGCCGGCTGACTCGGTGATCTCCTGCTGGGTGACATTCACCCCGATGTTTTCAAGAAGCATCTGTGTGACGGCGGGACCACAGTGGTTTTCGGTGATCTGCTGGATCCATCGTAGACGGCTAAATCTCTTTGGGTCGGGCGGGGGATTGGACATGTTTACTCAGCAGGCTGGCCAGGATATCTTGAAATTCCATCCCGTGCAGGGACATGACCTGGGTCATGGGCTGATCGCCCGGTCCCAGAGCAGTATTGGGATTACATTCGATAAAATAAGGAGTCAACTCCTCGTTATCAACTCGTATATCGAATTTGGCATAGTCAGAAAAGCGCAGGATGTCGAAGGCTTTCGAGCAAAGCTCGCTTACTCTTTTTGCCAGATCCTCCTCGACAAATTTGAACTTTGCAGCGTTTGGCACGTCATAGCTTTCGATACTTGTAAAAGCATATTTGCCGTCGGTTTCAGTCGGTATTTCTTCTCTGCCAAAAGAACATGACGGGTCTTGCCGTCATCGAAGACGATAGCCGTGATCTCCGGTCCATCGATGAACTTTTCCACCAGCACTGGGAGCTTGTACTGCGTCTGCAACTCCTCCACCTTTTTCATGATCTGATTGGCAGTCTCCTTGACGGCATTGTTGTCAATCCCCATGCTGCCGCCGCTCTCGTTCAGCTTGGCGATATAGGGAAGGTCGAAAGATGGAGGTGTATTGGAACGCAAATCTTTGATAAATTTATGTTCAGGGGTTGGGATGTTGTTGTGACTGAGCAGTTCCTTGAACAGATGACAATTACTCCCGATCACCATGCCAGTCACGCCGCAGCCCGTGTAAGGGATGTCGGCATATTCCAGAAAGGCAGGGATGGTGCTTGCCAGTTTGTCCTTGCCTCGCACTGTGTCCACCAGGTTCACGATGACATCCGGTCTATCCACCAGGATGTTGGTTAAGAGATACTGATCGGCCGGGTAGCCTTTGACCTCCAAACCCAGTTTTTTGATCTCTTCCATGACTTCCTGGGCGCGGTCTTCCACTTCCTTCTCAGCATTGTACGCATCCTCAGTGGAGAAGAATTCCCTGTCTACAAAGGAGTAAGCGACTGCGGCCAGTTTCACATTTTTCAGCGCATCAGAAGCAATGTTGAGTTTGCTTTTCGCGGTTGCCATATCGCTGATTAACGGTCAAGTGGACGGTCAGTTATGCGGCTGAAATAGATGGATAAAAACGGAACCGAGAAATATTTTGTGCTTATCCCGCGTTGTATGATCAGAAACGTTTACAATATCAACCCAACTCGAAGAGTCTTACGTGAGGAGTGCCCATCCATGCCAAAAATGATCCCCGCCGCGGAACGCATACTCCGTGCGCGTAAATTGATCCAGCAGGCTCGTGATCTGCCCATCCCCCAGGGAGGTCTGGGCAGGAGCGACTTTTCCTACATCGCACAGGTCAAGGACCTGCTGCGGCAGGCGCGAGATCTGGTTAAGTTCATCCCGCAGACTGCCGGCGTCTCCGTTGAAATGAAAGAGGAAGTCAAAAAGATTTACGGAGAGATCGAACAGGCAAACCAGGATATTCTGTACGGATAAGAAAAGCGGACGAGTCACAATCGTCCGCTTCCTGTTCAGGTTGTTGAACTCTTGGGGAGATCAATATCTTCGTACGCCTCGTACGATCAATAACAGCAGGACCGCACCGATAAAGGCGGTAATGATCGTCCCGATAATCCCTGCGCCGATTGCAATTCCCAGGGCGTCGAACAGCCAGCCGC
>DATFET010000493.1:0-4644 GCA_035250835.1 Anaerolineales bacterium | reverse complement strand
CGCTGACGATTCATAAGGAACTCGAAGAGACGATCGCCAATTTTAAACATGCTGAGGCCGCTGTTACCTATTCGTCGGGGTACGCCACCAACCTGACCGTCATCTCATCCTTGATGGGGCGCGGCGATTACGTGTTCTCGGACAAGCTGAACCACGCCTCCATTGTGGATGGCTGTTTGATGTCCGGTGCAGAGTTCCGCCGTTTCAGACATAACGACATGGAACACCTCGAAGGGCTGCTTAAGAATGCGCCTGAGGATGTCGCCAAAATGGTGGTCGCGGACTCCGTGTTCAGCATGGACGGGGATATCATCGACCTGCCCAAAATGGTGGCATTATGCGAACAGTACAAAGCCTGGCTGATGATCGATGAGGCCCATTCCGTGGGAGTCCTTGGAAAGACAGGCACCGGCATCGAAGAGCATTTCGATATGTACGGCGCGATCGATATCAAGATGGGGACCTTAAGCAAGACGATTCCATCTGTTGGCGGCTATGTAGCTGCAAACAGGGATATCATCACCTATTTGAGCCATGCCAGCCGCGCCTATATTTTTTCTGCGGCATTGCCGCCTGCCCAGGCCGCTGCGGCAAACGAAGCTTTCAAGGTCATCCTCGACGAGCCGTGGCGCATCGAACGATTGAATCAAAACACAAAACAATTCATTGGCGGTCTCAAGAGCATGGGGTTCGACACGATGTTGACTGAGACTGCCATTGTCCCTGTATTGTGCGGTGAGGACGATGCAGCATTTGCGATGACACGCGAAGCGCACCACCATGATGTTTTCGTGCTTCCAGTTGTTTCACCCGCCGTGCCGCAGGGACTCGCCCGCCTGCGCGCCACAGTCACAGCCGCGCATGAGCCGAGCGAAATCGAACGCGCCATGGACGTCATTGGCGTAGCAGGGAAGAAGCTGGGGATCATCAAGTGAGCTTCTGACTGGCTCGATCTCTGGAGAAAAAAATAGGAGCAGGCAACAGTCTGCTCTTTTTTTCGTTAATACCCATATATCCCGGAAACCAGCTGGTTTTCGGAAGAATTCTTATAACATTTTTCTTATAAATGCTGTGTACAATGCCGTACATTCACAGGGGATTCGGTTTTCAATTATAGGTCCATTGACGCAGCAGCTTATCTGCTGGTATGAGCGGCAAAAGGAGTTGGATCATGAAATGGCAATGGAAATTGGGTCGCTTTGCAGGGATCGATGTGTTTATACACGCGACATTCCTCCTGCTGATCGGCTGGGTGGGGTATAACCACTGGCTGGAGAGCCGGGACTGGGGTGAAGTCCTGAACGGTATCCTGTTCATCCTGGCGCTCTTTTTATGTGTACTTGTGCATGAATATGGTCATGCACTCACCGCCCGCAGGTATGGGATCAGGACGCGCGATATTACCCTGTATCCGATCGGGGGCCTGGCGCGGCTGGAACGAATGCCCGAGAAACCGGTCGAGGAACTTTGGGTGGCGTTGATGGGGCCGGCGGTCAACGCGGTTCTGGCTGTTTTCCTGTTCGTTTATCTCATCGCAACGAACAGCCTGGTCCCGCTTTCGGAGATCAGCATCGGCTCGGGTTCATTTTCCGAGCGATTGCTGATCGCCAACATCTCGCTTGTGCTGTTCAACCTCATTCCTGCTTTCCCTATGGACGGGGGACGCGTGCTGCGGGCGCTGCTCGCCATGCGCCTGGACTATATCCTTGCCACCCGTATCGCTGCCTGGATCGGACAGGGCATGGCGTTCGTTCTCGGTTTCATCGGCCTGTTGGGCAATCCCTTCCTGCTCTTCATTGCCTTCTTCGTTTGGATTGGTGCATCCCAGGAGTCGGGCGCCGTGCAGGTCAGGAATAGCATGGGTGGGATTCCCGTGACACGGGCGATGATGACAGATTTCAGGACGCTTTCTCCAGGCGATAACCTGTCGCGGGTGGTGGGCTATATCCTGGCGGGATCACAGCACGATTTCCCCGTTGTGGATGCGGCGGGACGCGTCGCTGGGATCCTCGACCGCGACTCGTTCATGAAAGCCCTCACCCAAAACGGTCAGTCCGCGCCGGTGATGGATTTTATCCGCCGCGACTTACCATCCGTGGATTCACACGAGATGCTCGAGCTGGCTTTGGACCGTCTCCAGGAATCGGGCTCGAAGATGCTGCCCGTTACCCACGGCGGTCAGTTGGTGGGTATGATCACAATGGATAACATTTCAGAATACTTGATGATCCGCTCAGCCTTGAAAACAGCCAGCCGCATCCCGCAGGGTTATGGATAAGAGAATTCTTAACCAGCGGATCTGTAGTTTGAAACCGCTGTATAATCCGCACAACTCCGATGGGGAGTAGCCGCCCGATTTGGGATGCGCAGTCGTCAATACGGAATTCATTCCCGGCTGTTCAGACAAAGGCAAGACCATCGCCAATCGTCCCTGGCGATGGTCTTTTGTTTATGTATGTCGTTACCAGTGAAAGCTGTGGGCAACATGCTCGAATTATTCCAAGGACAGTACCATGCTCGAACCTCTTGAAAAAATAATCCTCTCTGCTCTCCAAACGATTTTCGATCAGTTTGGCTGGTGGGGTGTTTTCGGCCTGATGATCTTTGAAAATGCCACGGGGATCACGCCTAGCGAGATCATTCTTGCTTTTGCAGGCTGGATGCTGATCGATGCTCATGGCATAGCGCCATCCTTTATTCCGCTTGCAGGACTGTATGCCAGCCTGGGAAGCGCGATCGGCGCGTCCATCCCATATTGGATCGCAAGAGCGGGCGGTCGTCCGCTCGTCGATAAGTTTGCGAGTTTCTTTCGCATCGATCTTGCCTATATCGACCGAATGGAAAAACAGTGTAGTAAGTGGGGCGCAGGGATCGTCCTGTTCGGACGCCTGATCCCCGGCCTGCGGACTCTGGTCAATATTCCAGCGGGTCTGCTTCGCATCCCTTTTCATAAATTCTTTATCGCCACATTTGCAGGAGCGTACATCTGGTGTACAGTTCTGATCGGCGCAGGGTACATGCTCGGGCATGAATGGAAATCAATCAGTGGTTTCGTCATGACGAATCTCCCGCTCGTGATCATCCCTGGAATTCTACTGGCCGGAGCCTGCCTCATGTATTATTACCGCGCATCGATAACGATCCCGGGCTGGAGGCGTCAAAGCAGTAAGGAATTGGACTGACGTAAGAGATGAACTGGCATTCGCAATCCATCGAGACCTCCATCGAAGTGCTTCGAACGCAGGTGGATACCGGCCTGTCACAAAGCGAAGTGAACGCGCGCCTGGCACAGTATGGTCCCAATGAACTGGTCGAAAAAGGCGGGCGGACCCCGCTGAAAATTTTCTGGGAGCAGCTCACCGCGACCATGGTGCTGATCCTGATCGCCGCGGCTGTGATCGCGGGCCTGCTTGGGGATTGGAAGAACGCGATCGCCATCACTGCCATTGTGGTCCTGTATGCGATCCTGGGATTCATCCAGGAATATCGCGCCGAGCAGGCGATTGCCGCGCTTAAAAAGTTATCGGTGCCAAATGTGCGAGTCTTGCGCGAGGGAAAACTGCAGGAGGTCTCGGCGCGCGATCTTGTCCCGGGCGATATCCTCGAGCTGGAGGCGGGGAACGTCCTGCCCGCGGATGTACGTCTGATCGAGGCGGTCAATCTCCGCATCCAGGAGGCTGCGCTGACAGGCGAATCGGAACCTGTCGAAAAGCACACCGCCACGCTCTCAGGTGATGATCCTTCACCAGGCTCAGGGCAGACTCTGCCTCTTGGCGACCGCCGCAATATGGGTTACATGGGCACTATTGTCACGCAGGGACGCGGGCTCGCCCTGACCGTGGCAACCGGCATGCAGACGGAGCTGGGGAAGATTGCCGACCTCATCCAGCAGAGTGGACCCGAGGAAACTCCTCTTCAGAAAAGACTCGATGCCCTCGGCAAGGTTCTGGCCCTGATCGGTGTAGGGATCGCGATCTTGATCGCCATTCTCGGATATTTGCGCGGCGACGATCTGCGTCACATGCTCCTGACCGCGGTGAGTGTGGCGGTCGCGATTGTCCCAGAAGGTTTACCAGCGGTGGTGACCATCACGCTTGCCCTGGGTGCCCAGCGCATGCTGGAGAAAAACTCGCTTATTCGCAAACTGCCGGCAGTGGAGACCTTGGGTTCGGTGACGGTGATCTGTTCCGATAAAACGGGCACCCTGACAGAGAACCACATGTCCGTGGTCATTCTGGATGTTGCGAATCATGCCCTCGACCTGACCGAGGAAATGGATCGAAGCGGCTCCTTCACTGCGACGCGCGTGGGCGCGCCGGCTGCCTCCGCGCTTTCGCTGGCAGCCGTCGGCGGCGCGCTCTGCAACGATGCCCGCCTGGTGGATGAAGGCGATGATCGCTTCCATACGCTGGGCGATCCCACCGAGGGCGCGCTGGTCGCAGCCGCAGCCAAAATGGGATACTGGAAGTCGTCCCTTGATTCATCCTTTCCCCGGGCTGTGGAGCTGCCATTCGACTCGGAACGCAAACGTATGACGACCGTTCATCACCTGCGGCAATATGATCCTGAGGTCCTGGCTGGGCTGGATGTGAGTAATCATCGTTACATGGCTTTCACCAAGGGCAGCGTGGATGGCATGCTCGA
>DATFET010000484.1:0-8453 GCA_035250835.1 Anaerolineales bacterium | reverse complement strand
ATAACTTTCGACCAGCGAGACCAGTCTCTTCTCATCGTCCACAACCATGATTGTTTTTGACATCGAATACCTTAGTAAGGAGTATACCAAGTCGATTCGGTGAGTGTATGGCATACTGCAGGAGAATTATAGGCAATCCATTTGTGATTTTCATCGTAAAAATGTGAAGAATTTATGAGTTTTCCCCCTGCAACGATCATGCAAAACGGCCCGGATGGATTTGTGCTGAATTTCAAAAAGGATTTTTAATCGAGTAAACTTAGACCTTGATGATCAAGAATTTATCCCTTACAATAGCGGGCATTCAGACCGCACTGGGCAAGATAAAATACTCGTCGAGGTTAAATAACTAATGAACGAGAAACATATCCAGCAAGTACTTGAGATAGAAAAACAGGCGCAGGAAATTCATGACGCGGCGACCAGAGAGGCACAGCAGTTGCCCTTAATTGCCGAGCAGGAGGCCCAGGCGTTGATCGAAAAGACCCAGGCTGAGGCCCAGAATGAAGCGCGCGAAATGCTGTCTGGAGTGAAGGCGGATGAAGAAAGCGCCCGTATTTTGGCGGAGGTCGAGGAAAAGAATCGTCAACTCGAAGCGCTTGCGATGAGCAATATGGATCGTGCCGTTGCCTTTGTACTTGAACGCGTCATTGGCAGGGCATAATTTATGGCTGGTGGTGTTACGGATTATGCGGCAATCAGTGCGCGAGTAAGGGCGAAATCTGCTGATTTGATCACTCCGCAAGAGATGGCTCAGTTGAGTGAATTGCCCGATTTCTTATCCCTGGTTAACGCACTGAAAAACACTGCTTATGAGCCTTATCTTGAGAGCCTCAAAGACAAGGATATTAATCCAAGGCGGGTCATCATCCAAATCAAAAGGAAACTGGCTGATTCGTACAACAGTGTCATTCAAATGTCGCCAGTTCAGACACGTCCACTGGTAAAGCAGTTATATCGCTATTTTGAAATTGCCAACCTGAAGGCGGTCTTACGCGGTATCGTGACTGTCTCAACATGGAATGCTGAAACAGGGCTTTGGGAGAGAGTCCGAGATGTACTTTTTCCCCTGGGGTCAGAAACGGTGCTGCCTGCGCAGGCCATGGTTGAATCTGGCAGTGTGGCTGCGGCAATTGATTTGTTACAGGGGACGCCTTACGAAGAAACTCTTTCCTTCGCGATGAAAAGATATTCGGCAGAGCAGAACCTCTTTCCACTGGAAGTGGCGCTGGATTTGAGCTACTGGCGTCGCTTGTGGGCGGAGGCGAAAAAGTTGACCGGACCCGATCGAGAGCACGGAGTAAAAATCATCGGTTCGCTGCTCGACATGAATAACCTGATGTGGGCAATCCGTTACCGTGTCTATCATAAACTCTCGGAGGAAGAGGTCATCAACTATACATTACCTTTTGGTTATCGAGTCCAGGATTCGGATATCCGCGCAATCGCTGCCGGGGCGGATATTGCCTCGATCATCTCACGCATTTACCCGGGGATTCCCGACGTAAATGCCCTCCTTGAAAATCCTCTGAATGGCCTGCCAAAATTGGAAACCCTTCTTAAGCTTCAGGTGATGAAGCAATGCCAGGCGGCGTTTGTGGGCAGCCCATTCCACATCGGAGTTCCGCTGGCTTTTCTGGTCTTGAGTGATTTCGAAGTGCAGGATTTGATCGTTCTGATCGAAGCAAAGTCCTCAGAATTGCCAGATGAAGAATTTCGTCCATTTTTATTGAAAACCCGCCTGCTTAATTAGCAGACAATTGCAAAGGCAAATACACCGCAATTCGTTGTTTGAATATGCAGGATGAAACGAGTTGGAATGAGACCCGGGCTGTTTACATGGAGATGATATGTTTTTTCCTGAAGCAATGACTGAAGTTGAATTGATCGTTCCATCCAAGGACCTGCTGGCTGTAACTAAAGTATTGGGCAACCAGGGGATTTTTCACCAGATCGATAGCGCCTATCTGGGCCTGGAAAACCTGGGTCCAAACACCTGGCAGGAAAAGGCGGCCAGCTATTCCACGCTGGAGCGCCGTATCCAGGTGATTATGCAGAACTTGAATCTGAAAGAGGAGTATTCCGGATCTTCTGATTTTGAAGCATTGGCTGATCTGGACCTTATCCCGTCTGCTGTGGACCGTATCGAGGGGGAAGTCAAAACGACGAGTGATCAACTGGCTGCCGAGAAAAAGTTATTAGAACAGCTTGAAAGCCAGCTACATCAGCTGGAGCCCATTGCTGAAACAAATGTCAACGTCGGCGCCTTGAGTAAATCCAATTATTTGTATTCCGTCCTGGGCATCATTCCTGCGGAGAATGTAAGCCGGCTGGAGACCAGCCTTTCCAGAGTCCCTCACGCGTTCTTTACTTTGCGTGAAGATCCCAAGAGACCGGTTGTCTGGCTGTTGGGCCAACGCAGTAATTCCGACGTTATTGAACGCGCGGTAAAAAGTGCTTATCTAAATCCTTTAACCCTGCCGGAAGAGTTCGAAGGCACTCCGGCCGAAATTACCAGATCGATTCGCAAGGCGATTGAGACATCAAAACAGAAGATTTCGGAACTGAACGGCACGCTGGCAAAGATGGCGGATGCTCACAGGAAGGAACTGCAAGAATTATTGTGGGATGTTCATGTGAGTCGAATGGTCGCAGATGCGATGGCGCGATTCGGGCAGCTCCGTCATACCTTTGTAGTTGTGGGATGGGTACCAAGCTCCGCCCTGCATGGCCTGACCCAGCGATTAAAACAGGCGTCCAAAGAGATCCTGATTGAGGCCAACCCAATAAAACCTGCGGGACATCATCCAAACGTCCCGGTTGCCATGCGAAACCCCGCCGCGCTCAGCCCGTTCGAGCTGCTGGTGAATACTTATGCGCGGCCGCGTTACAATGAAATCGATCCCACGATCCTGATTGCGATTACTTTTCCGCTGCTGTATGGGGCAATGTTCGGTGATGTGGGACATGGGCTCGTGCTGGCTGTCATTGGCTTGTTCCTTTCCAGGAGGACAAGCCTGGGAAGCCTCGTGGTCATCTGCGGTCTAAGCGGCGCAGTCTTTGGGTTCCTGTATGGCAGCATTTTCGGGTTTGAAGAGATATTGCCGCATCATCCTGTATTTGGGCAATTCGTTCTGATACAGCCAATGCATAGTATCCTCCAGATACTTGGTCTTGCCATTGGGCTCGGAATTGTGCTGCTCTCCATCGGATTACTGCTCAACCTCTACACTACCTTCCGAGCGCGGGATTGGGCTGAATTCTTTTTTGGCCATAACGGACTCGCTGCGGCAGTCTTGTATTGGTCATTGCTGGGGCTGGTGGCGAGCCTGGCAATCCCGGGTTTTCCAGTCCCGGCCATCGTATGGATTATTTTGGCGGTTCTGGGAGCGATTTTGGGGGTGGTGTTCGCGGAGCCTTTAAGACACTGGGTGGAGGGTCACTATCCACTCATTGAGGGCAGCAAAGGGATATTCGCTGTTCAGACTTTTTTTGAGTTGGTGGAAAAGTTTATCAGCATGTTTAGCAACACCATGTCTTTCGTGCGCGTTGGTGCGTTTGCAATTGTGCACGCCGGGTTTACCGGGGCTGTATTCGTCATAGCAAGGCTTTTGAGCGGAGGCGTCGAGGCGGGATTTGTCTACTGGGCCGTGGTTATTTTCGGGAACCTCTTCGTGATACTTCTGGAGGGTTTCATAGTCGCCATTCAGACGATGCGTCTCCATTACTACGAATTCTTCAGCAAGTTCTTCTCAGGCGGAGGCCAGCCTTATGAGCCGCTTTCCCTTGCGCCTGCGCAGGAAAAGTAACCGAATGATCTGATACGCAATATTATTCAATAATCGAAAAGGAGAAGAAAGATGATCAAAATTGTAATTGTGACACTGGCAACCCTGATACCCCTGGCACCGGTTGTCATGTACTTTGTGAGCCTGCGCAGTAACGACCCCGTAAAAGCCACAAAGAATTTGGTGTTTGCATTCAAAGGCTACAATCTGTTTTTGATCTTGATGGCACTGGGCTTGGGAGTCGTTTGGCTGGTTTCGCCTCAAACTGTTCTTGCGGCAGGCGAATTTGCGCAGGAAGCAGCAGGTGATCCATATGCATCCCTGGCAGCCGGGATCTCCACTGGCCTGGCAGCTCTTGGCGCTGGTGTGGCAGTGAGCGGCACCGGGGCTGCGGCGATTGGCGCCATTGCAGAGAAGCCGGAAGCTTTGGGTCGTTCGCTCATCTTCGTAGGTCTCGCAGAAGGTGTTGCCATTTACGGTCTGCTCATTGCCTTCCTGGTTCTCTTCGGATAGGAAAGAATGAAGATCCTGGTGATTGGTCATCCTGAGGCAATCCTGGGATTCTCACTCGCAGGCGTAGGCGGGCGAGTGGCGACAACGGCGGTTGAGGTAAATCAGGTGCTGGATGAGGCCCAGGCTTCCAGGGATATTGGCATCGTCCTTGTCACTCACGATGTCGCTGAACTGATCCCTGCCAGGATGGAACAACTCAAATTACGCAGCACCATTCCCCTGGTCGTTGAGATTCCATCCGTCGATGGCGTGCCGGAAGGGCAGGCATCGCTCGGTGAAATTGTGCTTCGGGCAATCGGGATAAGGTTATGAATCTCTTCCGCTTTATTTGTTATTGACAGCAGAAATAAGATTGGACAGATTATTCATGAAAACTGATGCAAAAGATATTGAGATGCTGGAGCGTGCCATTTTGACCGAAGCGCGCGATGAAGCGGATCACATAAAGGCTGAAGCAAAGGAAAAAGCGGATGCGATTCGAAAGCGCGCACAGGAACGGGCAGAGGTGGAGCGCAAGACCATCCTTGACCGTGCCCGCGGGGATGCGGATCGTCTCCGCAGTCAGGCGATTGCCACCGCCCAATTAAAAGCCCGCTCATTGGAATTGGCCCACCGTGAGCAATTGCTTGATCGTGTATTCAAGGCTGCGAAAGAAAAACTGCGGGACGTTCAAAACCGGCCAGATTATGACCAGATCGCTGCAATGCTGCTTCGTGAAGCATTAACTCAATTGAGAGTCAATCAAGCGAATGTACGGGCAGATGAACGAACACAAAAATCCCTGAAAAAGAGTGTACTGCATGATATCTCGAAGGAGATTAACGGAGAGTACAAACTGGCTGACAGCCTTGAAGAGGGCACAGGTATCATCGTGGATGCTGCTGATGGCAAATTAGAATATGATAATACTTTGGAGACTCGATTAGGTCGATTGCAGGATTCACTGCGCTCGTCGGCCTACAAGGTGTTGATTGGAGAAAAGCAATGAGCGACCCAGTTGGAACAATAACCTGGATCAGCGGTCCAGTCGTCCGTGCGCGCGGGTCTCGTCAGATCGGTATGCTTGAACTCGTCGAAGTTGGCGAGGAGCGGCTTGTTGGTGAGGTGATCGGCTTGCGGGGAGATATCATCACTGTACAGGTCTACGAAGAAACTGCCGGTATGCAGCCCGGCGCGCCGATCTACGGCACAGGCCTGCCTTTGTCGGTTGAGTTGGGTCCGGGTTTGATCCAGAGCATTTACGATGGGGTGCAGCGCCCGCTTCCACTCATTGAAGCAGCGACGGGTTCATTTATCAGCCGCGGCGCGCGTTTTGACCCGGTCAGTCGCGAAAAGAAATGGAATTATACCCCCCAGGTAAAAGTCGATGATGAGGTCAAAGGTGGAGCGGTTCTGGGCGTTGCCATGGAGACCGACACGTTCGAACACCGTGTCATGCTTCACCCTGATGATGCCGGCACGATCACCTGGGTTGCCCCGGCTGGCGAATATACTGTGACAGAAACGATCGCCAAGCTTAAAGTAGGCAGAGAAGAAAAAGAACTGACCATGTTACAGCGCTGGCCCGTTCGGCGGCCGCGTCCCTTTATCAGGCGGCTTGGACAAAGCATCCCCTTGATCACCGGACAGCGGATTCTGGATACATTTTTCCCTGTGGCGAAGGGAGGCGCGGCGGGTATTCCGGGTCCATTTGGCTCAGGAAAGACTGTCACCCAGCATAGCATTGCGAAATGGGCCGATGCGCAGATCATCGTCTACATCGGATGTGGTGAACGCGGCAACGAAATGACCGAAGTGCTCCAGGAATTTCCTCACCTGGTCGACCCGAGGTCAGGCCGCCCATTAATGGAGCGTACTGTGCTGATCGCCAATACATCCAACATGCCAGTCGCAGCGCGCGAGGCCAGCATCTATACGGGAATCACCATTGCTGAGTATTACCGCGATATGGGCTACAGCGTTGCGCTGATGGCGGATTCAACTTCTCGCTGGGCCGAGGCACTTCGGGAAGTTTCCGGTCGTCTGGAAGAAATGCCCGCGGAAGAGGGTTACCCCGCCTATCTGGCAGGACGCCTGGCAGAGTTTTACGAGCGGGCAGGATATGTGGAAAATTTGAACGGCACTCAGGGCTCGGTCAGTATTGTGGGCGCAGTTTCACCTCCGGGCGGCGACTTCTCAGAGCCAGTGACACAACACACGAAACGCTTTATTCGCTGTTTCTGGGCGCTGGACAAATCACTTGCTTCGGCTCGCCACTTTCCGGCCATCAACTGGCTGGATAGTTACAGCGAGTATCTCGAAGATGTTGCCGACTGGTGGCGTGAAAAAGTTGGCAAGGACTGGCTTGAAATGCGTAACCGCGCTATGGAATTGCTGAGCGAAGAAAGCCGCTTGTCCCAGATCGTTAAGCTCGTAGGTCCGGATGCACTACCTTACGCCGAGCGGATGATCCTTGAAACTGCCCGTCTCATTCGGGAAGGTTTATTGCAGCAGAATGCCACGGACGCTGTGGATGCGTATTCATCCATCGAAAAGCAAATTCGACTGCTCGAACTTGTCCTCTATTTCCATGAACGCGGCATGAATATCATCAAGAGGGGCGCTCCGATTTCCGTAATCCATGAGCTTCCTGTCGTGGATACGATCATCCGCGCCAAATCCTCGGTGACGAATGAAGAAGTGCATAAACTCGACGACATTCAAAAGCAGATTGATGAGCAAATGAGTCGCTTAGATGCGGAGTATAGATCATGAGTGAAGTAACAGTTCAAGGTGGACAGGAAGTCGTCGGTGTCAGTCGTATCGAAGGACCGATCATGGTCGTGGAAGGCGCCTCGAACGTCAGCTACGATGAGGTGGTGGACATCCAGGATTCGCGCGGCCAGCACCGCCGTGGACGTGTCCTGGAGGTAGGCGAAGGATTTGCAGTTGTTCAGGTATTCGCCGGTTCCACGGGCTTGTCAATCGATGGCACCCGCGTCCGGTTCCTCGGAGACACCTTGCACATGCCCGTCGCCGAAGAAATGCTTGGACGTATCTTCGATGGATTGGGCAACCCAATTGACGGCGGTCCCCAACCCCTCACGGATCGTTACGCGGATGTGAACGGCCAGCCGATCAACCCGACGGCACGTGTCTACCCCCGTGATTACATTCAAACAGGCATTTCATCCATTGACGGGATGAACACGCTCCTGCGCGGCCAGAAACTGCCCTTGTTTTCGGGAGCCGGTATGCCGCACGACCAATTGGCGGCTCAAATCGTCCGTCAGGCAACTCTTGGCAAGCCGGCCGGCGCCACGTCCGATGGTGAAGCGGAGCAATTCTCGATTGTGTTTGCGGCCATGGGTGTGAAGAACGATGTGGCGGATTTCTTCCGCCGTTCCTTTACCGAAAGTGGAGCGCTGACCCGTGTGGCGATGTTCCTGAACCTGGCGGATGATCCCCCGGTGGAGCGCATCGTTACACCTCGGGCTGCACTGACCCTGGCCGAATATCTTGCCTATGAACGTGAGATGCATGTGCTGGTGGTCTTAACCGATATGACCAATTACGGCGAGGCCCTGCGTCAAATTTCGAACGTTCGCGGTGAAGTACCAAGCCGCAAAGGATATCCGGGCTATCTGTATAGTGACCTGGCGTCCCTGTATGAACGCACAGGACGCATTCGCACGAGCAAGGGCTCCATTACACAGATTCCGATCCTGACCATGCCCAATGATGATATCACTCATCCCATGCCTGACCTGACCGGTTACATTACGGAAGGGCAGATCGTGCTGGGACGCGAGCTCAACTTCGCCGGTGTATACCCGCCGGTGGCAGTTCTACCGAGCCTCTCACGCTTGATGAAGGATGGCATCGGGGGTCCTCAAATGATCATCCATACCGAAAGCGTGGGCAGCCAGTCGCGCATGATGGAACACGGCACCGGCAAGGATCGGACGCGTGCTGACCATCCACACGTCTCTGCCCAGATCTATGCGGCCTATGCCCATACGCAGGATGTCCGGGCCCTGGCCTCGGTCATTGGTGAAGAGGAATTAGGCGCAGTGGATCAGCAATACCTGAAATTTGGCCGGGCCTTCGAGCATGAATTCGTCAACCAGAGCAATACGGAAAACCGTACGATCGAACAGACCCTAAATATTG
>DATFET010000478.1:0-8546 GCA_035250835.1 Anaerolineales bacterium | reverse complement strand
GCGGCTTTGGGGATGACATGCTCCGCGTCGGTAACATCAAAGTCTTCATGGACGGCGCGCTCGGTCCGCATACCGCAGCCATGTTCCAGCCGTACATCGGCGAGGAGGACAACCGCGGCATCCTGAACATGGACGGCGAGGAGCTCTTCGAGCATGGACGCAAAGCCGCGCAGGTGGGGCTGGGGCTGACCGTCCACGCCATCGGCGACCGCGCCAACCACGAAGTGCTCAATGCCTACGGGCAGCTGCGTAGCTACGAAGCCGAAAACCATCTCCCGCATTTGCGTCATCGCATCGAGCACGTGCAGGTCATCCATCCCAACGACGCGCCCCGCCTCGCACAACTGGACGTCATCGCATCCATGCAGCCCATCCACGCCACCTCAGACATGCTGATGGCCGACCAGTTCTGGGGAGAGCGCTCGCGCCTCGCCTATGCGATGAAGACTCAATTGGATTTCGGCGCGCGCCTCGCTCTCGGGTCAGATGCGCCAGTCGAATCCCCAAATCCATTTTTGGGACTGTATGCTGCGGTCACCAGACGGCGCGCCGACGGCTCACCCTCCCCCGAGGGCTGGTACCCCGAACAAAAGCTGACCCTGGCCCAGGCATGGGAGGGTTACACGCTGGGTCCTGCTTTCGCCGCCGGCCTGGAAGATCGACTCGGTCGACTGGCCCCCAATCACCTCGCCGACCTGATCGTCCTCGACCAGGATCCCTTTACCTGTGAACCGCAGGATTTGCTCGCGATGCAGTCCTCCGCTACAATGGTGAATGGAGAATGGGTATTCCAACAATAGTAATTTTGGAGTGCAACCCAGTGGCAAGCCGCCGGATTCCATATTGAGAATATCATGCCTGACCAAAAACGCCTGACACCTGAAATGCTTGTCCCGCGCATGGGAGAATATCTGGTCCAGAAGGGTCTCATCACGACTGAGGCCCTCCAGAAGGCGCTGGATCATCAGCAGGAGGAAACGGCCAAAGGACACATGATCCTTCTGGGACAGGCTTTGGTCGACCTGGACCTGCTCAGCCGCACTGAACTCGACCAGGCTGTGACAGAGCAGATCATCCAACTGCGCTCGGCACTGCAGGCAGCCAACCGCACCCTTGAGAGGCGCGTGGAGGAACGCACTGCCGAATTGCAAAAGGCGCTCGAACGCGTCTCGGAACTCAGCCAGCTAAAAGCCAATTTCATCTCGAACATTTCACACGAGCTGCGCACTCCCCTGACCCACATGAAGGGATATATCGAGCTGCTCATTACTGAATCACTTGGCAGCATCACAGAGGAACAGCGTCACGCGCTGGCAGTCGCCCAGCAGTCCACAAACAAGCTCGAAACGCTGGTGGACGACCTGATCATGGTGTCACTGGCCTCACGTGGTGAGATGAGTCTCAAGCTTGAAAACGTGGATATCCGCCGCCTGGCAAACCTGTCGGTCAAATCGCATGGGGAGGCTGCCCTCAAGCGCGGCGTTCATCTGCACACAGTCATCGACGAGGATGTCCCCTTTGTCCAGGGAGATCCGCAGAAGATCGCCTGGGTGCTGGGTCAGCTGATCGATAACGGGATCAAATTCACCCCGTCCGCAGGGAGCGTGGTGGTGTCCATCAAATGTGAGGGCGAAAACCTGGTGATCGTATCCGTCACAGATACGGGGATCGGTATTCCCTCCAGCCGCATGCAGGATATCTTCGAACCGTTCCATCAGCTGGATGGGTCCACCACGCGTCACTACAGCGGGACCGGGCTTGGGCTTTCGCTGGTTCGTCAAATCATCGAAGCGCACGGCTCCATGCTGGAAGTGCAGTCCACTGAGGGACGCGGCACGAGCTTCAAATTCCCCCTGCTGGCCGTATTGGAAGCCAGATAAACATCTATGGACAGCTCCACGCTGAACCACCTGCAAAAATTGACGCAAATCGCATCGCAGTCGGACAACCCGCGCACTGCGCTTGAGCATTTCCTGGTCGAGCTGCGTAAAAATTTTGTGTTCGATAATGTGGCTGTCTATCTTCTGGATGAAGCCAACAAATCACTCGAGGTAAAGTACGCCCGCGCCATTGGCCGCGCAAGAAATGCCGAGGCTGACGCCGCATGGGGTGAAACGTTCGCAAGCCAGGTGGTAAAGAAAGGCAGCCTGCTCCTCCTGGATCCCGACCCGGGTGCAGAGACACTTGACCGCCTGCACCAGCCGTATCTCCTGGGCCTGCCTCTGCATATGGATGCAATGATCAGGGGCGCGATCGTTTTTGTGCGTTTTGGCGGTCCCATCTACGAGGATGAGCATAAAAATATGGCATCTTTTGCCTCGAACCTTCTTTCGGTGCTGTTCGAGCGCATCACCTGGAGGGAAACAAATTCGGAACTGCACGACCTCAAGCGCCAGATGCAGTTACAGGAGGATTTTGTCAGCACGATCTCGCACGAGCTGCGAACACCTCTGGGTTTCATCAAAGGATACAGCACCAGCCTGCTTCGTGAAGACACGAGCTGGGATGAAGCGACGCAAAAGGAATTTCTGATGATCATCGATGAGGAAGCGGACCGTCTCTCACTGCTGATCGAAAATGTGCTCGAGTCAGCCCGCCTGCAGAGCCGCACTCTTCCACTCCGTTTCCAACCTCTCAGGCTGGATGCCGTGCTGCGCGATGTGGTGGCGCGGATCCGCGTCCGTCACAGGAACCTGGACATCAGCATGGACTTAAAGGAGACGCCGCCCATTTATGGCGACGGCGTGCGGCTGGCACAGGTATTTGACAACCTGTTCACCAATGCCATCAAATATGCACCCGAAGCGCCGATCGTTGTGCTCCTCGAGCGGGTGGGTGAAAAAGTGATTATATCCTTCGTGGACCGGGGTCCTGGCATCAACAGGGAAGCGCTCCCATTTATTTTCGAGCGTTTCTACCGCGTGCGGACAGAAAAATCCACCACCGGTACAGGCCTCGGACTTTACATTTGCAAACAGATAATTGATGCACATCGTGGTAAGATTTGGGCAGAATCCACTCCCGGTCAGGGAACCACGTTTTTCATCGAACTGCCCATCAATTCATCGAAGTAGCACCGCAGCGCTCCAAAGATGCAGGATGATCTGTCACGAAACTGGAACAGCGTTCATGTCAGCCCTGCGATTCCATGTAGCTGTAGAACAAGCGTGAAGGAGAAAATATGGCAAAGCGCATACTCATAGTGGACGATGAACCTCGTTATCTTCGTTTGCTCGAGGCCAACCTGCGAACCGAAGGCTATGAAGTGGTGACAGCCCAGGATGGCATGCAGGCAGTAAGCGTTTTTTCAGACCAGCCCATAGACCTGGTGTTAATGGATGTGATGATGCCAAAGCTGGATGGCTTTGGCGCAACGCAGCGCATCCGCGAATTCTCCAGCACTCCCATTATTATTCTTACAGCCAAAGGGGATGAACAGGACCGCGTCCGCGGCCTTGACCTCGGCGCGGACGATTATCTGGTCAAGCCTTTTTCAGCCACTGAGCTCCTGGCGCGAGTGCGAGCCGTTTTACGGCGCGCCCAGCCTCCCAGTGAAGTGGGGCAAACCCGATTTTTTACCCACGATAATTTGAAGATCGATTTTGCCCGGGCAGAGGTGTGGAAAGGTGAAACAGCTGTTTCCCTGTCCGCGACGGAATACCGACTGCTGCTGCAGTTCGCCCACCATGTCGGCAAGATCATGACCTCTGAGGAATTATTGACGAGCGTCTGGGGACCTGAATATCGCACCGATAAGGAAATTCTCTGGGTGAGCATCGCCCGCCTCCGTCAAAAGCTGGAGGAGGACGCGCATAACCCGAACCATATTGTGACGCGTTCCGGCCTGGGCTATTTGATGCCGCCCGTGGAAGATTGATCGGATCCGGAGGACAACATGGTTGGTAGGAAAATCCTCATCGTCGATGAGAATAAAGCCAGCCTCAATTTTTTGTCCACGGAGCTAAGGGGGAGAGGGTTCACAGTCTTTGAAGCGCCCTCTGGCAGGGAGGCGCTGATTGCTGCCTGGCGCGACCAGCCTGACCTTATATTGTTCGATCCCGTTCTGACGGATATCCGGGATGACGAGTTCATCTTAAAGTTACGGGGAGATATACGCACCCGGAACATAGCCTTGATCGCCCTCTCGAGTGACCCTGGCCCTTCTCGGCGGGAGACCTGCACCCAGGCTGGCGTGGACGAGTATATTGTCAAATCTCCACAGGCTCTTTCCTCACTCGATGAAATTCTCGATCGGATATTCACAACACCTCCACCACAAGAAATCGCAACAAGTGAAGCGATTCAGCAGAGTCAGTTAATTGTGTTCCTGAGCGCTAAGGGCGGCACGGGCACATCGTCGCTTTGCGCTAATGTTGCCATGAACATCAAACAGGGACAGCCCAACGCCCGTGTCGCTGTCGTGGACCTGGTCCTGCCGATCGGCTCGATCGGTCCTATCGTTGGGTATGAGGGAGATTTGCATATCGTCTCGATATCCGACCTGCCCGCCAGTCAGACACACGGCGAGTACTTCCATGAGAATCTGCCGCGCCCGGAGCTGTGGCAGTTCCAACTGCTGGCGGGTTCGCCCGATCCACACAAGGGGAACGCGCTGAACGGAGAACGCGTCAGGCAGGTCCTGGAAGTCCTGCGGTCCGCGTACGACTACGTCATCCTGGATATCGGGCGCTCGCTCTCGCGCATCAGCCTGCCGCTCATCCAGCAGGCTGACCTGATTGCCCTGATCGTTGCAACCGATCACAGCACAGTTAAATTGACCCGCACCGTTTACGAATATTTACAATCCCAGGGCGTAGACAGCCGCAAGATCTATGCCATACTGAACCGGGCAGTCGGCCTGGAGGGCGTGACCAAAAAAGAGGCCGAAGAGATGATCGGTTTGCAGATCAAAACAATGATGCCTTATATGGGGAGCAACTTTTCACTCGCCAACAACCTGAACCAGCCCATCACCGTAAAATATCCCACCGATACGGCTTCGATCGTCCTTCGGGAGTTGGCAGTGGATGTGGTCAAGACCTCCCGCCTTTTCCACCCTGCGGAATCTTCTTAAGGAACTGAAAGGTACGCAGCAGGTTATTTCGGCTAGACTCTAGTAAGTTCCTGCATTTTGGGCAGCGACAGGATTCAGATGTCGCTGTTTTTTATCATCAGGGCTGGGTGAATTACCACATGTCGTATAAAGAAGTTTACTTTTTATATATGTTTGTAGGTTGAAATTCATATTTCAAGTAAAGTAAATTATGCGGCACTCAGTAATCCATATCCAAAACCACCCAGGCACAACTCATGAGAGGCAGTATGACCATTGAATACGATGAAAAGGGCAAACGATTTACAGATATTGTTACCAAGAAACCTGTCTACGTAACCCTGCAAACTACCAAACACCTGATGCGCGGGCACATCCACGTCCGCAGGGATCAGCGCATCAAGGACGAGCTCGATCTGTCCAATAAATTCATAGCAATCACAGATGTAAGCATCCTTGGTGAGGAGGGGCAGGTGCTTTACGAGGCACCGTTCCTTGCCATCAACCGGAACCACATCATCTGGGTTCTGCCAGAACATAATAAAAGCGAGGAGGAAGACTCCTGATGTCCACCCCCATCGCAGCCAACTTTACCCGCCTTACCTCCGCGGACCTTTTGAAGTTCAAACGCTATCTAATCGAGAACGTGGGACGTTCCATGGAAGGCCAGGAAGTTCAACTCGGTGATCGTACCGAGTTCATGAAGCAGCGTCTGAATGAAGTCTATGCCCAGGCAAAAGTCAACCTCCCGCAGGACATTCGCCAGCAGGTCTTTGAAGAAATTCTCGATGAGCTCACAGGGTATGGACCCATCCAGCCGCTGCTGGAGGACCCTGATATCAGCGAAGTGATGGTGAATGGACCCAAGAAAGTGTTCATCGAAAAGGACGGCAGGCTGACGAAAAGCCCGATCACATTCGACGACGATGATCACGTCCTGCGGATCATCGACCGCATCATCCTGCCTTTGGGCCGCCGCGTGGATCCAGACACCCCCACCGTGGACGCGCGCCTGCCCGACGGCTCACGCGTCAACGCGGTGATTCCTCCGGTGGCGATCGATGGTCCATCCATTACCATCCGAAAATTCAAGAAGGATAAGCTGTCCATGGATCAATTGATCCAGTATGGCTCACTCACACCCAACATGGGTGAGTTCATCCGGGCTTGCGTGCTCGCACACCTGAACATTGTCATTTCAGGAGGCACCGGTTCGGGCAAGACAACATTACTGAACGTCCTCTCCCGGTTTATCCAGGAGGAGGAGCGCATCGTCACAATTGAAGATGCTGCCGAGCTTCAGCTTCAGCAGGATCATGTCCTGCGCATGGAGACCAAGGTCCCGAATACGGACGGCAGGGGCGCGGTCACCACGCGCGACCTCGTACGCAATTCGCTGCGCATGCGTCCTGACCGCATCATCGTCGGGGAGTGCCGCGGCGGCGAAGCGCTGGACATGCTGCAGGCCATGAACACGGGCCACGATGGATCATTGACGACCCTGCATGCCAACAGTCCCCGCGACGCGCTCTCCCGCCTTGAAACCATGGTCCTGATGTCTGGCATGGAACTGCCACTCAAGGTGGTCCGCCAGCAGATTTCCTCTGCAGTGGACCTGATCATCCAGCAGACCCGCTTGAAGGATGGCTCCCGAAAGATTACCGCCATCACAGAAGTGGTCGGCATGGAGGGTGATACCGTGGTGTTGACCGACATTTTCAAATTCGAGCAGACAGGCGTTGGAGCCGGGGGCAAGATCCAGGGTGAGCTGAAGGCAACAGGCATTCGTCCAATCTTCAGTCCGCGCCTGGAGGCAGCGGGATACAAACTCAGCGGTGAGATTTTCATGCCCTCAACCAACGGACATAGGCGATAGCACTCCATTGCTTCTGCTATAATCAGAGCGTTGCCATAGTTGTCATTGCAGTGGAATATAGAGGACGCATGGATAATCAAACGCAGCTCACCATTCGCACGAAATTACTCGGAGTATTGATCCGCGACGCGCGTCTGTCGGCGCGCAGAAGTGTGCAGGATTGTGCCGAAGCCATCGGCGTCCGGAAAAGCATATTCCGTTCCTTTGAGGAAGGTGTACGCTCGCCTTCACTGCCGGAGCTGGAGGCACTGGTTTATTATCTGGAACTGCCCCTGGACCATTTCTGGAGCCGTGAGATCAGATCGACGCGCACCTCGCCGCTTAAAAATATCGATGTCTCGAAACTGCTCGGTCTGCGACAGCGCAAGATCGGCGTGCTCCTGCGGCAGGAACGCATGAAAGCCAGCATCTCGATACGCAACCTGGCAAACAAGACCGGAATTGCAGGTTCCCGCATCAAAGCTTATGAGCAGGGTACGCACCCAATCCCATTACCTGAACTCGAAATACTGGTTTCAAATCTCGGCGGCCGGATCGAATCTTTCTTTGACCATAGCGGTCCTATTGGACTGCGGATGGCCAGCGATGAGGCAGTGCATCAATTCCTGGAGATGCCCAGCGAACTGCGCCAGTTCGTTGCAACACCCGTCAACCGACCCTACCTGGAACTGGCAATGAAGCTGAGCGGCATGTCGCGTGACAAGCTGCGCGCAGTAGCTGAAGATCTGCTGGAGATTACCTATTAATACTGTGGAAAACACGGATCCCCTGGCGCTTGCCAATAACGGCAAAAAGGAATATGGAAAAGGGAACTATAAGATTGCAGCCAGCCTGTTCTCACAGGCCGCGCAGGCATATGCATCCGTACAGGATGAATTGAATGCAGCAGAAATGAAGAACAATGAGAGTGTGGCGTTATTGCAGGCGGGAAAGGCAAAGGAAGCGCTGCAAGCTACCGACGGTACGGAAGCGGTCTTTCAAAAGGCAGGAGACCTCAAACGGCAGGGCATTGCCGTAGGCAATCGCGCTGCTGCGCTGGAAGGCCTCAAGAAGTGGAATGAGGCGCTCGCCGAGTACGACCGTGCCGCTGCCCTCTTTGAGGAGGCAGGTGAAGGCGATATGCATTCCACGGTTCGTAAAGCCGCGGCGAGCATCCACCTCAAACGCGGACGAGTCGGGGACTCGCAGATGGATGTGCTGGACTCACTGCGTCTCGTTGAAAAGCCCACCCTATCCCAGCGCCTGATGAAATTCCTGATGCGGATTGGCATACGTTAGGGGTGTTCAGCTATCTGCCTCGAAGGGGATGCCCCTGCTGACAATCAGCCAAGGTGAACAGTGATCAATCCCCTGGTTCGCACAGCAGATCTCAACGATCACCAGCAATTATCCAACCTGATCTTCTTTGAGACCCGCCTCCATCGTCACCTGGACTGGCGCTCGCCGCTTGAATGGCTGGGCGCTCCGTTTTATTGGGCTCTGGAGGAACACGGGCATATTTCAGCTGCACTGGCATGTCCCATCGAAGTGGACACGATCGCCTGGGTGCGGCTGTTTGTTTACACCGGACGCTGGTTGCCGCAGGATGCCTGGGCTTTACTGTGGGCTGCAGCCAGG
>DATFET010000477.1:0-6052 GCA_035250835.1 Anaerolineales bacterium | reverse complement strand
TCAGCACCAGGGCGTCACCGATCCGCAAGCCGCTTTTGCTGAGCATTTTGCGCGGGTCCACAAAGCCGATGACCACGAGCCCGTATTTCGGCTCCCTGTCCTTGACCGTGTGCCCGCCTGCGATGACCACGCCTGCCTCGCGGGCTTTTTCCGCGCCGCCGCGAATGATCTCACTGGAAATCTCATTTGGAAGGTTCTCCGGCAGCGCGGCCACATTCAGCGCCAGGAATGGCTGACCTCCCATGGCGTACACGTCCGACAGGCTGTTGGCCGCGGCGATGGAACCATAATCATAGGCATCGTCCACCACCGGCGTGAAAAAATCCGTGGTCACAACGATGGCGCGCTCCTCATCCAATCGCCAGACAGCCGCGTCATCAGGTTCCTGCAGACCCACCAAAAGGTCCGGGAATGAGTCGGCATCGAAGATATCCTGTATGGGACGCAGGACCTGCGTCAGCGCCTCGGCGCTTAATTTGGACGCTCAACCCGCGCAGGTGGATAATGTCGTCAGGCGGATCTCGCGTCCAGTTTTGGGAATCGGCACTTGGTCTCCAAAATAAGAATGACCAGCAGCCAGTATTTCTGGTCACTGGTCATTTGCTTTAACAAGTTTACTGCTAAGGTGTTACCGGAGGTTGTACGGGCTCTGAGGGGTTCTCAGGCAGAGGCAGGATGAATTGGTTTCCGCTTGGCACAAAGATTGTTTGCACGCCCGGTGAAAGTTTTAACACATATTGATATTGGACGAGCTCCGGCGTCAGCGAGGCGGCAAGTAACTCATTTGCCCGGGCTTCTGCTTCAGCCTGGATCAGACGCGCTTCTGCCGCGCCTCTGGCCGCGATCACTGCTGCGTCAGCCTGGCCCTGTGCCACCTGGCGGGCCTGTTCGGCTTCCTGTCTTCTCTGCTCGACGACTAACGCAGCCTGCTGAGCCTGTTGTTCAGCGATCTGCTTCTGCTCCACGGCTGCGGCGTATTCATCGCTGAAATGAATATCACGCAGGAGGAAATCGACCATGGCAAGGTCGTTTTGCCCAAATTTTTCAGCGACGGCTTCAGAGATCAGTGCCTCCATTTCGGCACGTTTCGTGCTGACGATTTCCTCCACACCATATTGCGAAACTGCATCACGGATCGCATTGCGCGCAGTCGGGCGGACCACCTGGTCTTCATAGCGGTTCTGCCAGTTGATGTGCAGGGGGATCACCTGGTTGGGGTCAATGGAGTAGATGATCGAAGCATCGATAAAGACTTCCTGCCCATCCTTCGTGCGTGCCCGGATGGAATCATCTCCTGAAACCTGTCCTTCCTGGGGTGCTACAGACATGGTATAGGTCTGCCGCGAAATGGCATACCGCTGCACCTGCTCTGCAAATGGGACGATCCAATGCAGTCCTGGGGACAGGGGCTGCTCGCGGTAGCCCTGGTCGGACAGCGCCGAGATCACCACGCCGCGTTCCTGAGGATTAATAAAGACCAGTCCTGCGCCCAGCGCAGTCAGCACGACCGCGCCAATTAAAACGCCAATCGTGAGTGTCCCCAGACCCTTTACAGGTTGGTTGCGCCCCATGCGTATGACGATTAATACACCTAAAATGATTGCTGCCAGCCATGCAAATGCAGCGAGTGATCGGACGACATCAGCAATGTTCATTAAAGCCTCCAGTTTATGTTGAAAGAATTATACCGCCATGATAGCATAGCGATATGCACACAGGACGAGGTCGCATCCTTGAATTGAGTCTGGAGGACGGAAATCGCTATGTACGCATTTCGTGCCCCGACACTCTGGTCCCGCTGCCCGGCCAATACCTGCTTGCCAGCGACGGTTCAGACTCACTTTTGCCTGTTCCTATTTTCTATACGGATTCTGCGCCTCAGGGTTTTATCGGCACTGCGGCTGATTCATGGGAGCCGGGCGATATGCTGCACTTGCGCGGTCCTCTTGGGCATGGTTTTGCCCTCCGTGTCTCTGCTCGGAAGGTTGCTTTGATCGCCTTCGACAATTCTCCATCCAGGCTGCGCGGGTTGATCCAGCCTGCCTTGAAACAGCAGGCGTTGGTGGTACTTCTTTGTGAAACAGGTGCTGATCATTTGCCGGATGAGGTGGAGGTCCAGCCGCTCTCTGCTTTGAGGGATATCCTGGGCTGGGCGGATTTCATCGCGCTGGATGTCGGGCGCGGAAACCTGGATGACCTAAAGCAAAAATTAGGTGAGATGGCTCATCTCCCGGCTTTGGGCGAGGCGCAGGTCCTCGTCCGCACACCGATGCCATGCGGCGGAGTCGCTGATTGTGGCGTGTGCGCGGTGACCATGAAATCCGAATGGAGGCTGGCTTGCAAGGAGGGACCGGTCTTCGACCTCAGGGAAGTCTAATACCAGATGCGGAACGATGTGCTGGTTTTAGTTGAAAGCCCCTCATACGTGACGATGATCTCGATCTGAACGAGTTCCCCGGGTATTTGATCCTCAAAATCGAACCTGACGCTCCCCAGGCCGGATACGTTGGTTGAGAAGAAATAGTCCTCGCTGCTGTTGTCGGTGAAATAAACCGTTGCCTTGCCCAATGCGTTTTCAAGCGGTTGACGTGTTTGACTCTGAACGAATACATCCACAGTTTGTTGCCCGCTGGATAGTGTAAGGGCACTTTCTACAAACGCCCGCGCCTGGATCGAGAGGATGGGACTGATGGTGGCATCCAGCGTGCGGATGGGCATCAGGTGAGTCTGATTCTCCCCAAGCCGATCGAAATACGTCCTGCCCAGATCGGTCAGAACTACACGCTGACCTTCCGGCCGGTCTGCGCGCCATTCGAAACGCGCTTTCTCAAAATACTGGACGATTAGATTTTCGTGAAACTCGAAGGGTGAAATCGGATTGCCAAACTGGGCTTGGCCGCCACTGGCTTCGTAAAAATCGAGGAAGGCAAAACAGACAGAAAAACCGGTCTGGAATAATCTACAGGCGGCTGGGTTGTATAAATCAAGCCTCTGACTGCCTGATTCATAGGTTCCCTGTCCCAAGGGGGTAAGTTGAACCGAGACAGCGCCTGGCACTTCTCCGCTCAATTCGAAGCGGGCGCGTTGAAAGTATTGAACAACTCTGCCATCCCTGGATGTGAATTGTTCACTGATCGGAAAACCATAGATAAGTTGTGGATTACTGGCGTTCTTATAAAAGCGTAAAAATTCCCCTTTTACATTGTGACCTGTTTCCGGAAAGTATTGCCGATCGGCCAAATCCTGTGCTCCTGTCTCTCCCAGGGGAGCCAGCAGGATGACCAGGGCAAGGAGCAGAAATCGGAAACAACGAGCCACGTTCATTTGACTCATTATACACAGGTGACTGTCCTCTTGACCTTACAACCCATCTGTACGAAGTAAAGCCTCCACGATCCGCTCCGCGGCATGACCATCTCCATACGGGTTGGCCGCCTTTGCCATCTCTGCGTAGGCAGACGGGTCATCCAGCAGGTGGGCTGCCTCCCTGACAATGTGACGCGTTTCCGTCCCTACGAGTTTGAGAGTTCCCGCGTCGACTCCTTCGGGTCGCTCAGTTGTCTCGCGCAAGACTAAAACTGGAACGCCAAATGCAGGCGCCTCCTCCTGGATACCTCCGGAATCTGTCAGGATCAGGGCTGCCCGTTTCATCAGGTGAACGAGCGGGAGATAATCCAGCGGCGGCAGTAGGGTCACATGCGGAATATCCTTCAATAGCCGGTTTACAGGTTCCTGTATATTTGGATTCAGGTGAACGGGATACACGATCTCCACATCCTCTCGCGATGCAAGCTCTTGGATCGCATGGCAGATGTCTTCAATGGGTTTCCCAAAATTCTCACGACGGTGAGCAGTGACAAGTATTAGCCTGCGTGTAGTCACACTATCGGCAGACAGTTTTTGTAAAAGCCTCCTGATTTCCTGCGGCTCGTCCTGTTTCGAAACATAGGCAAGAGCATCGATGACCGGATTCCCCGTCACCACGATGGCTTCGTCAGCGATGTTCTCGTGCAGAAGGTTCTGTCGTGACCATTGTGTTGGGGCAAAATGCAGGTCTGCGGTCGTGGTTGCGAGACGGCGATTGATCTCTTCGGGGAACGGATGCCACTTGTTGTGCGTGCGCAAGCCCGCTTCCACGTGACCGAACTTGATACGGCGGTAAAAAGCCAGCAGGGACGTGGTCACTACCGTCGTGGTGTCACCGACTGCCATAACCCAATCGGGTTTGAAATCGACCAGAACCGGGTCCAGGTTCGTAAAGATGGACGCGCTGATCTGGGCAAGCGATTGATTTTCCCGCATCAGGTCGAGATCGTAATCGGGTAGGATGGCAAACAAGTCCAGGACCTGATCGAGCATCTGGCGGTGCTGCGCTGTCACACATACGCGCGATTCGATTCCGGGTGTGACGCTTAATTGACGGACTACCGGAGCCATCTTTACAGCTTCCGGCCGTGTGCCGAAGACTGACAGGATTTTCAAATTGTGTTATCCGATCTATGGTTTATTTACACCCAGTTTGAAGACCTTAAAACCGGCCTGTTTCCAGAGCTCTGCATCCAAACCATTGACGCAATCCACGATCAGGCGGGCATTCGTTTTGGACGCGATCTCCGTGGGATCATGCTTTATGAAATCTGTATGTTTTACCAGCAGAAGGAGCAAATCCGCCTCCTTCAAGGCAGCCTCCAGGCTGGGAGCCATATTGAGTCCTTCCATGACTGCATCGGGTTTGTAGGGCTCCCATACAGTGACTTGTGCGCCTTCTGCCTGCAGCAGATGGACTACCTCGGTTGCCGGGCTTTCGCGCAAATCATCCACATCCGGTTTGTAGGCAAGTCCGAGCGCTGCGATCTTTTTACCTGCAAGGATGTTTTCGGAGCCTTGAGCATTCAGGAATGCCTGTTTCACTTTTTCGACGACAAAACGCGGCTGTCCATCGTTGACCTGGCGGGCGTGGTAGATGAGAGGAGTGAGATCGGGCGCGGTCTCGACGAAGAACCACGGGTCCACGCTGATGCAGTGACCGCCGACTCCCGGGCCCGGACTCAAAATGTTAATGCGCGGATGACGGTTGGCGAGGCTGATGGCCTCCCATACATCCACGCCAAATTTCTCGGCGAGCCGGGAGAATTCGTTTGCGATGGCAATGTTTACATCCCGTGTGGTGTTCTCCATCAGCTTGACCATCTCCGCTGTGGTCGCATCTGTTTCGATAATCTCTCCCTTGACAAAGATCGAGTACAGGTCACGACCAGCTTTTGCAGATTCAGGGGTAACGCCTCCGATCACGCGCGCATTTTCGATCAGCTCTCGCAGGATCTGCCCGGGCAGCACACGCTCCGGAGAATAGCACAGGAAGAAATCGGTACCCGCTCGAAGCCCGGACCGCTCCAGGATGGGCGCGACCAGATCGATAGTCGTACGAGGCGGCGATGTCGATTCCAGGACCACCAGATTCCCTTTACGCAGGCAGGGCAGGATCGCCTCAGCCGCCGAAATGACCGCCCGCATGTCGGCAAGTTTATATCTGCGTCCGTCATATTCCTGAAATTGGTCTTCGTGAAATGGAGTGGGCACAGCAATGAGGAATGCGTCAGCCTCTTCCGGAGCGGGAGACACGGTCATGTTTCCTGACTTCACGGCAGCCTCCACAAGAGTCCGCAAGCCGGGCTCGTGAATGTGGATGTCACCGTTCCTCAGGGCGTTGACAACCCGAGGATTGACATCGACGCCGATGACCCTCAATCCGTGGGTGGCAAATGTGGAGGCTGTCGGGAGGCCAATATAACCCAGGCCGAGAACACAGATCTTTTGGAAATTCACACACTCTCCTTGTTCGATGAAGTCGCGTCAATTATACAGCGTCCAGAAATAATACTTTTCACAACTTTAATGGCTCTCTGGGATTTTCCGCGATGGATACCCTAAATCTGGTCCTTTTACTGAAAAGGCTGGAGAAACTTTTATGGGATGAATCTCGTAGAAAAATTGGGATAAACAAATTGTCTTGTTGTATAATGAATTGGAGGAACCATGCCAGATATCCTGC
>DATFET010000473.1:0-2507 GCA_035250835.1 Anaerolineales bacterium | reverse complement strand
GAACTCCGCCGCCAGATTGACCAGAAAGTCCTCCAACTGTGGAGCACTCTGACTACCAGGCAATTATGAACGCATTTTCGGTAACCTTTCTTTTTGAGGCAACGTTTCCACTAAAGTTACCTTTTATTTTGAGGCATCACGTAGTCAAGTACCCATCAAATGACAGGCTGGCTTGACACATTCAGGCCACTATGCTACATTATCCGCACTACTTTTTTGCCTATTGGTTGAAAGAAAAACCGGCATAATCTCCATTTAGGAGGGTCGTCTTGTCAAAATCACGGACGCAACAAATGGTGGACCGTCTTCGCGAGCTTCAGGCATCCTCACCGGATATCGAAGCCTCAGCTGTTGTCAGTGTGGATGGTCTCAGTATTGCATCTGCTTTACCTCAAAGTGTTGAAGAAGATCGTGTATCAGCGATGTCTGCGGCAATGCTCTCCCTGGGAGAGAGAATTGCAACAGAACTGGGGCGAGGTTCGCTTGAACAGGTCTATATTAAAGGGGAAAAAGGCTATGTTGTCCTCATGTCGGTAGGCGAAGAGGCAGTTCTCACCGCGCTGGCGCGCGAGCAGGCAAAGCTGGGCCTGATCTTCCTGGACATGCGACGCGCCGCCGAAGATCTAACAAAACTGATCTGAGCGGAGTCACATAATTATGAGCCCTGTTCAAAAGAGCGGATTTTATTATCCGAACAAATTTGGCCTGATAACGATCAAATCTCTGGAAGAGGTCATGGGGAAGAACGGATTGAATGCCATCCTTAATCTGGCTGGTTTGAATCATTACATCGAGAATTATCCACCTGACAACCTGGACAAAGGATTTGATTTTGCAGAACTCTCGGCGATCGGGGTTGCCCTGGAGGAGATGTACGGTCCACGCGGCGGCCGCGGCCTGGCTCTCCGTGCAGGACGGGCTACCTTTTCTGACGCGTTGAAAAATTTTGGCGCCCTGGCTGGGGCAGCCGATCTTGCTTTTGTGGTGCTGCCTCTGCAATCCAAGCTGCGGATCGGTCTGCCGGCATTTGCGAAAATTTTCTCCCAGTTGAGCGATCAGTACAGCACAGTCGAGGAAAAAGACTCCGAGTTTATCTGGACCATCCATAAGTGCCCGGTCTGCTGGGGGCGGACCGATGTCGACAAGCCGGTCTGCTATATCGCCACCGGTCTGCTTCAGGAAGCTCTCAAATGGGTCTCGGGTGGCAATGAATTCAGGGTCAATGAATCGAAATGTGTTGCCCTCGGCGATTCGATCTGTGAATTCGTCATCCAAAAGGAACCCATTTCCTGATAAGCGGGGTAGGTGTGGCAGACACGAAATCAAAGATCCTGATTGTTGAAGACGACCTGGATGTAGCGGAAATGTTGAACGCGTATTTCCGCGTCCAGGGATATGAAGTGTTCACCGTCAACTGGGGTGAGGACGGTGTGCGCGCCGCTCAGACGGTCCTGCCAGACCTTATGATCCTAGACATACGACTGCCTGATATCGACGGCTTTGAAGTGGCGCGTCGTGTGCGCAGTGACCGCCGCACACATGACATTCCCATCATCTTCCTGACAGAGAAACGCGAGCGCACCGACCGGCTCCAAGGCTTCGAAGTAGGAGCAGATGATTACATTACCAAACCATTCGACGTCCAGGAATTGAGACTGCGGGTCCGCAATGCTCTCAAGCGCGTTAGTCAGGGATCGCTTACCAATCCGGTAAGCGGATTGCCGGAAGGTCCGCTGGTTGAAGAACGCCTTTCAGAAGTGATCCATAAAAGCGGCTGGGCATTGCTTCATATTGCGATCAATCACCTCGAATCGTTCCGTGAAGCGTACGGATTTGTGGCTTCAGATGATGTGTTACGCGCCATCAGCCTCATGGTCCAAAATACCATGAAGGAGGCCGGCTCGACCGACGATTTCCTCGGCCATATCAGCCCAACCGATTTTGTCGTTGTGGTCTCACCAGACCGGATCCAGCCCTTTCAGGAGCGCATCAAGTCCAGGCTCGAGCAATCGCTCGATTATTTCTATCCCATCAAGGACCGTGAAAACGCCTCCAACCAATCAAGCCGCCTCGCTATCCGCATCAGTGAAGTTCCTTCCATTTACGGTCGCTACTCAAGTGTAGAGCAGCTGAAGAAGGACCTGTTGAGTAAACAATAATGCGCATCACCATTGTCCTGCCAACTTATAATGAAGCGGAGAACCTACCGAACCTGGTCTCCGCTTTATTTTCTCTTCCGCTCGATCTAAGTGTGCTCGTCGTGGACGACAACAGCCCGGATGGCACCGGTCAGATCGCCGAAGATTTAGCAGCTCAACATCCCGGGGATTTTTATATTTTGCACCGTGCTGGAAAACTCGGCTTGCGTTCCGCATACATCGAGGGTTTTCAAAAAGCATTTGAGCTTGGAGCAGGCGCGGTGGTTCAAATGGATGCTGACTTTTCCCACAACCCTGCTGTGCTGACAGAGATGGCGCAGCGCCTCGCTTCGCACGACGTGGTGATTG
>DATFET010000471.1:0-2012 GCA_035250835.1 Anaerolineales bacterium | reverse complement strand
CGGAGTTTCCCGCGAGTTTTACTTGCGCTCCACATTGACCCACATCTGGCTGCCGTCGGTAGTGACCTCGATCCAGCCGTTCTGATCGGTGCGCATCAATTCATAATCCTCGAGCAGTTCCAGCACTTCGCCATCGGGCATGCCGTTTTCATCTGCCGCGCTTACATTTAGCAAGACCAGCTCGGGGTTTAGATTTGCAATCCATTCAGGCGGGTTGGAGACCGCGTAGCCTGAATCTGCCAGCGAGAGAACGCTGACCGGTCCGATATCGGCGCCGTTGCGCAGCTCGTCCAGCGCTTCGAAGCTCATGCCAACTGGCAGCAATGCCCGAAATTTATCCCACTCGACCAGCAGCACTGCGCCGCGTGGTCCAGTCGTCAGCACCTGCAGGGTCGCGCCATCGCCCAGGTCCAGCACCTGTTCAGGTTCCGCGTCCGTGACCGGGATATCCTGCACCGACAGATATTCATTCAACACACCCGACGAAAACGAAGCCTGGCGGTTCCCGCTCCACAGCACCGCATCCGGCGGGTAGCGCTCGATCACGCGCGGCAGCGCCGCCACATCTTCCTCCTCGGTACCCCCAACGATCAGCCAGTCCAGTTTGCGATCGAAGGCAGGCAGCCGTCTTCCCAGCTCATCCGACAGGGTCGTGACACTGGGTCCGCCGTTGATCAGCACATTTTTACCGTTGGGCGTCTTAATGAGCACCGCGTCTGCAGAGCCGACATCCAAAAATGTGATGTGCAGGCGCTCGTCGGGGAGGGCGGCGGCGGCGCGCCAGATCAGCAGCAGGCCAAGCAGGAGGACGAGCAAACCGCCTCCAATCCCGACCGCGCCCGCCCGCCCTTTAAGGGATCCACTTGCCTCTCTGAGCCTGGATCCGCCAAACGTCACTGCGAAGAGCACCACATAAAAGAGGATCACGAACCAGATGGACAGGTTCCCGAGGTGCAGGGTTCCGTGCGGAACCCGGTTGAATAATTCCACGGCGCGGATCGTATACACGACGAACGGCCAGGCGAGCCAGGATGCGACCTGTCCCAGCGGGAACCAGATATGACTCAGCAGCACCGCCAGCCCACCCAGGATCATCACCGCGGGCTGCGGAGGCAGGATGAACGGGTTGGCGATAAACGAAACCAGTGAAATGCGCTGGAAGTGAAAGGCCATGATCGGAATGGTTGTCAACTGGGCGGCAAGTGTGATCAGCACGAATTCTGCAAAGAGCTCGGCAGCCTTCTCACCGGCAGCCGACGGAAAATATTTTGTGATGATCCGGTTCGCGAAGCGTGTGAACGGATCGGCATACAGGATCAGCCCCAGAGTGGCAAAGAATGAAAGCTGAAAACCGACATCCCAAATATACAACGGATTCACCAGACACATCAACAGTGCCACCACGAAAAGTGTGTTCAATGCCAGCTGTCTGCGGCCCGCCTGTACGGCGATGAGGGCGAGACTGCCCATGATGGCAGCTCGCACCACGGCTGCATCCGCTCCCACCAGAAGGGTATACAGGACGATGCCGGCGATCGCCAGGATCGCGCCGCGTCGCGCTCCCAGGAACTTACTGAACAATACCACGAACAGCCCGGCAATAATACTCATGTTGAAACCGGAAATGGCAATGATGTGAGCCGTGCCGGTATTCTTGAATGCCTGCTGCAATTCTTCTGTCAGACCTGTATCGACGCCAAGAAGTATTCCCGCCAGCAGGGAGGATTCCGGATCGGGGAAGAGACGATAAATATTTTCAAGCGATTTTTCCTTGAAGGCATACAGTGCTCTCGAGAACGGATTGCCGCCTTTACCTGGCAGGACCGTCACCTCCGCACTGGACATGTAGGAATGGATATGCCGCGCAGCCAGATAATCGCGGTAGGAAAAATCCTCGTTCTCAGGCGGCGTTCTCACTTTGCCGCGCAGACGAACGATGTCTCCGTAGTGAAACTCCTGGTTATTGGAGGCGCGTACCAGCAGCAGGCCCTCGGCCGGCAGGTCTCCGTCGC
>DATFET010000467.1:0-4122 GCA_035250835.1 Anaerolineales bacterium | reverse complement strand
GATCCTGATCCCCGCATGGGTAGAGCCGTACTGTTTATTGATATTGATCAACACACTGGTCAACCCTTCGACAACGACTGAGTTCTCGATGGGACCTGCATCCCAGCCGGTCAGCCCGGCAGCATCGACGAGCTTGAGCGCCTCGGTACGGGCATTCTTACTGGTGCCTGTGACGAGAACGTCACAGTCGACGTCTCCATCTTCAAGAAGATGTTCATGTGAAATATTTTGAAAGGCAGCAACCACCTCTACATCTTCACCGAGGATTTCTCTGGCCTCCTGTGCCGCGGAGCCCGCTTTCGGCATCTGGACCCTGGTTAGCCTGGGCGGGACAAGGGGTACTGTCACGTCAATGAAAAGTTTTCCTTTAAGCGCATCCTTGACGCTTTCGACCGTCTCACGGTGTGCTGGATAGGGCACCGTAAGGACGACGATGTTGGCTTGTTCGGCCGCTTCGCGGTTGCTCATCCCAACAACGGATCCGGTCCCGTCCATCAACTCGATGATCTCCCAAGCTGCGATAATCGCTTTCTCCGGGCTCCGTGACCCGATCAGAACCTGATAGCCTGCCTTGGCCCAGCGATAGGCGAGTCCCTTGCCCTCTTTGCCTGTACCGCCCAGTACTGCGACGATCAGCATTAAGGTTTCCTTGTCCATGCATTCTCCTGTACTAGCAATTTTGAAATTTCTTGTTGATCTCTATCAAGGCGGGTAGAGCAACATCAGCCCAGACCAAACTGATGAGGATGTGGGACCTTGATGCCATTTGCGGCGATCTCTTCGATCGCGTAGAAAGATGCCTCACGCACTTCAGGATCCTCACCATACATGCCATTATACAATGCACCGATGATGCCTTCATCCGCAACCCGTTTGAGGTAGGGCAGGGCGGCGAGCCGCTCCTCGGTGTCGCCCTGTTTATAGGCGTTGAGCAGGACGTCCGTAGCCGGTCCTCCACGCGGGATGCCCATACCCTGCTTGCCCGCAAACTCGATCAGCCACGGAGATTCGGACGGAGTTTTGAGCTTATGCGGGACGCGTGGATCAAGTTGTGATTTCTGCTCGAGATATTGATTCGCCAGGTTGCGGACCGCCCATTGATCGTCCTCTACCTGCATTTGCTGGAGAGTTTCAGTTGCCCAGGGCTGATCGATGCGCGCCAGTCCATGTACGACGGCGCGTCGCAGCATGATGTCCGCCAGGGTTGCGCCTTCCTTGAGCATGGCATGTCCTTCCACGGGATCATTTGACAGCGCCTCAGCAGCTGCGCGGCGGAGTTCGTCATCTCCATGCAGGAGGGCGCGGGCTACAGCTTCGAGTGATTTTTCTGTGCGGATAGCCACCAAGGCAAGGCAGGTTGCCCGTCGGACCGCACCGACCGGCGCCTGCATGATCTCTTCGAGCGCATCTGAAGCTTTCGCATCGTGTATGGCGCCGCTTCCCAGCGCAGCAAGCGGGAGCAGCTCGAACGATCGTGAGCTCAATAACTGACGGAAAAGGGATACTGCACCCGGATCCCTACTGGCAACGAATGCTGCCATAGCCTGGCCGCGTAAGGCAGTCGGCTGGCCCTCAGCCTGGAGAATAGTCAGGAGCGCGGAGAAAACTTTGGCGCGCCAAGCGGCTTCCCTGGGCGCGTCTCGCAGCCAGCGCGCTACCGTAAAAGCCTGGGCATGGAGAGGGATATCAGATTGTTTCAGCAGTATGTCTGCTACAGCAGTCGCATCGCCTCGGGCTGCGAGGTAATGAAGCGACAGGTTTTTACCACCCCAATCGGGCTGGGCAATCAGGGAGGGGCCTGCATCGTTATCGCCGATCGCCTGACCTGAAAGATAGCCATTCAGGACAGGATGCAGGAATCGCATTTTCTTGTTTTGGTGCAGCACCAGCAGACCGCTCTCCACCATTTTACTCAGCAAGCCGTATGTGGGAATCGCCTCACTCGCCCTGGATTTTTTGATGCGGATCTTTTGGGACTCGCTGAGAGGCTCATCTGTGCTCTCATCCGTTTCGGTGACAGCCTCCACGGTCTCGATCGGTTTATCATCGACAATATCATACTGCTTCACCCAGGCGCGTGCTTTGTGCGGGTCGAAGATGGGTTGAGATGTGAGGACTACCTGCATGGCGAGCAGTTCGAGTGCGGCAACGGGCGTTCCGCCTGGAGCGAGTCGCCGCACGTGTGTGGCGATCGCGTCGAGTACACGCGGCCCCAGGCTATCGCCGGCGTACGCCCCCCATACTTTCAGAGTTAACTCAAAGGGAGTCAGACCGTGGTTATCGGTCAGCAGCCACGAATTGAGCAGGATTGGATCGACCTGTTCAGGTCCGGTTTGAGATCCAGTCTCTAGTACCGCGCTGCGCGACCATAGTTCACCCCACTGTTGAATGAAGCGTGCATTTCTGTCTGCATCCCAGCTGATTAATGCAAGCGGGTTGAATCCGAGGGAGATCAATCCATTCAACTGGCCCGCACAACCCGTCGTCACGATCCGCACGCCCGGATAGGCTGCGAGCAGCGACTTGAACCAGTCCACAGCGTTGTTCTGTGACTGCGGATCAAGTTCGTCGAAACCATCGATCAAGATCAGTGCCTGGCCGTTCTTGAACGTCTGCTGGATGAAGCCGGGCAGACGTCTGAGATCGAACATGTGAACATGCTCGCTCGCGACATTGACGATGACGTTGATTGGGTCCCTGGATGGGTCGAACGGGAGCTGCAGGTCAGCAACATGGTACAAGTACGGGACAGCCTCAACCTCCGCGTTCGCATCCAGCCTGACCTTGAGGTTGGCAGCCATCGAAGCAAGTTGGGCGAGGGCGACGGTCTTTCCCGCGCCAGCTGCCCCGACGATGACCAGGTTCGAGCCGCCCTCCAATGCCTCGACCAGACTCAATGTGGGGGCGCGATAGATCGCTGCCAGTTCAGGCCAGGCAGGCATGTAAGGAAGGGTCTGCGAAATAATATCTTCCTGTATGCTGACTACCCCCGGCTCGACGCGTGCCGGTGGAGCAATCAGACGCGGTTCCTGTAATATTTCATCGAGAGCGAATAAGGAGGCAGCCAGATGCATCCCCTGAGCCCTGCGGAGCGTGGTGCGGCGGTGGTTATCCTCCAGTCCGCTCGTCCGCTTTGTCTGTGCGGTTTGTTGCCGCTCCCGGGCGCCCTCTCTCAACTGACGCCATGCGGGACGAATTCGGCTGAGGAGCCAGGCAAACAGGATGCCGACAACAACGCCAACGCCAAAGGAAAGGGGATCAAGCAGCATGGTTCGTCGGACTCACAATGAGACTAGTTTGCATATAGGATTCGTCCGCAGGACGGACAGTAAAACAGTTGACTGGTCGAGCGGGCATTTTGTTGTTGTGATGGAGTAAGCGTGGTTCCACAAGCCGAGCAGGCGCTATCGCTGACAGTGGTGACTGCGATCCCGCGCCTCTTTTTGCGAAGCTGCTCATAAACATTGAGCATTTGGGCTGCCAGGCTCTGCACAACTGCGAGGCGTTCCGAGGAAAAGCGTTCCAACTCCTTGTTCAATCCGGCTCTTTCGTCGGTCAGGCTGCGGAACTGATCGCCCCGAGTCGCTTTCACACGATCGAGCTCGGCATTCAGCCTCTGCAAATCCTTTTCCGCGTTTTCGGCAATTTCCATTGCGCCCAGCTCGCGCTCCTCTAAAGTATCAAGATGCCGCTTCAATGAAGCGACATCCTTTTGAAGATCCTGAAGCTCTTTGGGATTATGGACAAGACCGCCGTACAGGCTGGCTTCTGCTTGTTGAATCTTGGTTCGTTGTTTCTCGACTTCCCGCTCGCTTTCCCTCAGAAGTTGTTCCGCATCCCTGAAATTCTTCTCCGCAGCCGCAAGCTGATTGGTGACGGCGCGCAGTTCTTCATCGTTGTCGATGGTTTGCTGGATGTCCTTCAAACGCGCATGGGCATGATCCATCTGACTATCCACCTGTTGAAGACGATACAAACCCAGTGCCGCGCTCATGGATTGATTATATACGAACTCTCCTATTGAGTGGGAAGGTTATAAAAATTGTAAACTGCCTGGGACATCTGTGCAAAGAGCGCCGAGACCGGATCCCATACGGTCTGCACAGGATGATAGGCGTAGAT